>JAJYVM010000287.1 GCA_021792015.1 Bacillota bacterium
CAGCCCCTGTTCTGAGCCCGTCCGGCCCGGCCCACTCCGCGTTGACCGGCCCCAGCACGGCTGCTAGAATGAGGTGCGCCGCGCGGAGGCGTAGTGTAGTGGTTTAACACACCGGTCTGTCACACCGGAGATCGCGGGTTCGATCCCCGTCGCCTCCGCCAAAAATCAGAGGTCCACGCGGAACGCCGGTACGTTTGTGTGCCGGCGTTTTCGCTTGCATCATGCCGACCCGCAGCCCCCGGCCGCCCCCACGAAGGCCGGGGCCGCAGACGGCTTGGCCGCACGTTGCTCCGCGCCTATCACGTGCAGGACGATGAAGCGCGCCGAGCGGTCCCAGCCGATGTCCCAGGGTACGTGGTAGCGGTCGGCCGTGTGGCTGTCGACGAGCGTGTAGCCATGCGGGTCGCGGGCGGTCACGATCGCCATGTGGACGATGGCGCCACGCTCGACGTAGGCGATCAGGTCGCCCGGCGCGGCCGCGGCGACTGCCGACCACACCTGCTCCGCCGACCCGCGCGCCGTGATGCGCGCGAGCCCCGTGCGCGTGAGGTATCCCACAAGGGCAGGCGCCTTCGCCCACGCGTCGGTGCCCTCGCCGGAGCGGCGGTCGAAGGCCCACGTCCCCGTCTCGGGCAGCCGGCCCCCGAAGTGCAGCGCCTGCGAGACGAAGTTCGTGCAGTCGCCGCCCTCGCCGTTGTAGTCGTAGAAGGCCGGATTCGGCCGCCCGCCGTTGCCGCATCCGGGCGCGGCACCGCAGTACGTGTCCGCGTACCGCACGGCGCCGGCACGGTCATACGGACCGCGCGCGCCGCCACCGGCCGGCGCGAGCGAGGCCACCGGCGCCGGGGGATTCGGTGCGGTTCCCTGGAGGCCGGGGGAGGCAGGCCCGGGGATGCGCGTGTCCTGGTCGAGCGGGTCGGTGAACGCGTCGGCGGCGATGCGCCAGGGCCCGCCGCCGACGCGCGTGAGCTCGACGTCGTGCTCCCGCCCGATCCCGAACGTCTGCCGCGCCCCGTCCGCGTAGACATAGGTCCACGCCTCCGACACCACGGCCGTGATCCGCACCAGGTTGGGATTGGGGCCGGCGCCGAAGCGAATGCGCGGCGTGCGCAGCGAAACGTGCGGCGGCGCCCAGCGGACCCCCCTCGCCTTCGCCCATGCCTGCACGAAGGCCAGCCGGTCCTGCGCGTGCGCCAGGGCAGCGGCGCCATCGGCCACGGCTGTGTCGAACAGGGGCGGCAGCGCGGCGCGGTCGCCGGAGGCCGCCGCGAGGTCCTCTCGCCGCAGCAGCCCGCGCAGGGCCTCCTTGACCGCCTGCTCCTCCGGCGTGAGTGGCGTCGGCGGCCGCGCACGGATCATGCGCGGGACGGCTGCGCCGGCCAGCAGCAGGGCGATGGCGACGGCCATGACCACAGCGGCGCGCGAGCGGCTCACACGGCGAGAGCCTGCCAACTTCGGCGCGCGGCCATACCTGGGCATGCTAGCTCCACGGAGAGATGCGCGCGTGAGCGGGTGGATCGGGCGCGGAACCCTGGGCGGGCTGCTCGGCGCGGCGCTGGCCATTGCGTGGCTGGCGCTGGCGCGGGCGATGGGCGGTCCCGGACCCGCCTCCGTGCCGCACGAGAGCGCGGCCGCGGCCAGTGCCGGGGTGGTGGGCGTCCTCTGGCAGCTGCTCCTTGGGACGCTTGCGGGGGCCGTGGCAGGCGGGGTGTTCGGTGCGTTCGGCCTGCACGTGCGGCGGCAGGCGGCGGCTATCGGGGGTGCCCTGATCGCCCTGGCCGTGTGGGGGGCCTCCACGTTGGGCTGGATGGGTAGCGTCTTCGGCGGCGCTTCGCTGGCCGCGGCCGTGGCATACGCCATCTATGGCGCCGTCGCCGGATCCTTCATCGGCACGGCGCGGCAGACAAGCCGCGCAGAGTGAGGCCACGGCTGCGTGTGGGGCCGCCACTCCGAGCTTCCTCCGGGCCGCCTGAACGTGGCGCGCGGCGTGTTGCTCATCGGGGACGGGTGCGCGACCGCCACGGTGACGCCTGGGGGGGCGACCCTGGGCCTCACGAGGCGGTTGACCCGCCCTCGTGTCGGCGGGGGGTGTCGTGGGGTCGTTCATCGGGGGCGGGTGCGCGACCGCCACGGTGACGCCTGGAGGGGCCTCGGTCTTCTCCCGAGGCGGCTGACCCGCCCTGGTCGTGGCGGGGGTGTCGCGGGGTCGTTCATCGAGGCGGCAGGCCACCGTCATGGCCGTGTGGGGTGCCACCTTGGGCTTGCCCCGAGGCCGCTCACCCGCCCTGGTCGTGGCGGGGCCCGAAGTAGCGCCGTGCCCAGTGGTTCAGTGGTTCATCGGAGGGGCGCCGGAGGCAAGGTGTGGGGGCCAAGGAGGACCGACGCCAGGGACCGGCGAACCGGTCGGCCCGGAGGTGCGTAGGAGTATGGCCACTCATGCTGACGCCGAGTTGATCCTTCGCCTGTACGAGCTGCGGCGCGAGCCGGTGCTGCGGGAGGCCCGTGACTGGTTCGCTCGCGAGCTCACCGCGACCACGGCCGCCGAGCTCGCCCAGCAGTGCCCGCCGGGATCCGACGCCAATCGCTACTACCGCATGGTGACGACATATTGGGACATGGTCGCGGCCGTCGTCAATCGCGGGGCCCTGGACGAGACCCTCTTCTTCGACACGAACGGCGAATTCATCGGCGTCTGGCGCAAGGTCGCCAAGTTCCTGCCCGAGGTGCGCGCCAGCCGCAATGCCCCGCGCCTGATGCGCAATCTGGAGGAGCTCTATCGGCGCTGGGAGCGCTACTCCGCGGAGTAGGGCGATCATTTCCCGGGAAATACCGGCGCCTTGCTGCTCGGCCGCCCGCTGTGCTATGCTCGCGGCACAGCGCGGGTGTAGTTCAATGGTAGAACGAGAGCTTCCCAAGCTTTAAACGGGGGTTCGATTCCCCTCACCCGCTCCATGCGCGCTGGAGTAGCTCAGTCGGCAGAGCGACGCACTCGTAATGCGTAGGTCGCGGGTTCGATTCCCGCCTCCAGCTCCAACGGCCATACCGATCACAGTCTCGGGCCGGCGCTGGCGCGCCGGCCCGATTGCACGAGTGCGCACCCCGCCGAATCCCCTGCCGGAGAGCCACCGGGTCCAGTCCACGGGCAGCGTGGCCGACGCCCGTGGCTTCATGGCCCGCCAGGCATGTGGCACAATGGCGACTGCCGAGCACGGGCCGACTCGCGCTTGTTCGGCTTGGCCGGCCGCGTCGTGCAGCGGACGCCACACGCGCGGTGGGCGCGCGCAGCGCGTTTCGTCCAGGGTGGAGTGTGGGGGTGGAGGGAAGATCGTTTCAGGTCCGGCTGATCTTTATGTCCCCCCAGGCCCGCATCGGCGGCAGGTCGGCGAGGCCGCGCGGACGAAGGAAGGGCGTTGCAATGTCTGACGAAGCACCGGAGCGGGCGCAGCCCGAGGATGGGTCCCAGGCCCTCCCCGAGCAGCACCCGGTCAAACGCACCCCGGCGCGCCGGTCGATCATGGAGACGGTATGGACCGTTGTCATTGCGCTGGCCTTGGCGCTCCTGATCCGGCAGTTCGTCGTGGAGTCGTTCGTCGTGCAGGGCGTTTCCATGCTGCCGAACCTGCAGAATGGGGAGCACCTTCTGGTCAACAAGTTCATCTACGACCTGCACCCGCCCCGGATCGGCAACGTCATTGTCTTCCTGCCGCCGCCTGCCGCGCACACGAACCAGGACTTCATCAAGCGCGTTATCGCGGTCCCTGGGGACACGGTCGCCGTGCGCCACGGCCAGGTCTATGTCAACGGCCGTTTGCAGCCGCATCCCTACCTGCCGAGCAGCTATCTCGGCGGACCGGCCTTCCCCCAGGAGACCGTGCCACCGGGCTACGTGTTCGTGCTGGGTGACAATCGCAAGGTCAGCGACGACAGTCGCTACTTCGGCTTCGTTCCGATCCGCAACATCCGCGGGCAGGCGGAATTCGCGTGGTGGCCGCCTCAGGTCGTCGGCTCCATCAGCTGAGCGGCGCCGGCCGCCATGTGCCGCCGGGGTTGCGCCGGATGGCGCAGGATCATGTGCCGTGGGTCCGGCGGCGGCGATTCCGCCGCCGGACCCACGGCACGAAGCGAGCCCCACGCCGGCGTGCGCGATATGTAGTTTGGAAGTATATACTGTCATGCGCATCCATCGGTGCGCACAACGGGCAAGCGCACAGACCGGCGACATGGGGCGCCGGACCGGACCGGACTGGACCGGGCCTGGCCGGGCCGTCGCCACCCCGTGCCTTGACGCCGAAGCGCGCCCGACCCCGTGGCGCCCGAGGGGCTGGCCCGGTCCGGCGGTATCTGCCTCAGTCCCCCTGGCCGCGACGATGTCGGCCTCATTCCCGTGGACACCTGCCGCTTGCCGCCTGTTGGCGAGGAGACGGTGCGGCCATCGCTTGGAGGAGTGACCGCATGGGGCCGCGCGAGCCGCCCCCGCCGGAGGCCGCCCCCGTGCCCGTGGATCGCGTCATCCTGGACGCCGCGCTGCCGGTGCTGCGGAGGCTGCCGGACGCCTGTGTCGACCTCGTCTACATCGATCCGCCGTTCGCGACGGGTCAGGTCCGGCGGCTGCAGTCCATCCGGACCGGACGTGGCGCCCGCGTTCGCCGGGGATTCGCGGGCCGCACATACATGTGGGAGGTCGTGGCGGACCTCTCGTTCCGCGACGACATGCCGCTTCCGGCGTATCTGGCGTTCCTGCGCCACCACCTGGTGGAGGCCCACCGCGTCCTCAAGGAGACCGGCTCGATCTACCTGCACCTCGACTTTCACGCCGTTCACCACGCGCGGCTGATCATGGACGAGATCTTCGGGGCGGATCGCTTCCTTAACGAGATCATCTGGGCATACGACTACGGCGGACGCCCGCGGGACCGCTGGCCGCGCAAGCACGACAACATCCTCTGGTACGCCAGGGGCGCGAGGTGGGCGTTCCAGCGGGAGGCGATCGACCGCATCCCCTATATGGCGCCCGGTCTCGTGGGTCCGGACAAGGCGGCGCGCGGCAAACTGCCGACCGACGTCTGGTGGATGACGATCGTGCCAACCAACGGCAGGGAGCGCACCGGCTACCCCACCCAGAAGCCGGAGCGGCTGCTTCAGCGCATCATCACGGCATCGAGCCGCCCGGGCGATCTTGTCCTGGATTTCTTCGCCGGCAGCGGCACGACGGGCGTCGTCGCGCGCCGGCTCCAGCGCCACTATCTGCTGGTCGACATCAACCCCCAGGCCGTTGCGATCGCCAGGGACAGGCTCGCACGCCTGGCGACCCCGCAGCCCCGGCTCGACGACCAGGGGTAGCGGGGCCCTCGCGACCCAGCATCTCCCCCGT
>JAJYVM010000288.1 GCA_021792015.1 Bacillota bacterium
GGCGTGCTGAGCGAGCCGGGCGCCGAGCTGCTGGCGCGCGGCGTGCAGCGGCTCATGCAGCACCTCGGCATGCTGGAGGGGACGCCCGAGCCGCTGCCCATCCGCGAGCGGCAGGGGTCGGCCTGGGTCACGGCGCCGGCCACCGGCCTCTGGTATCCGGCCAAGGAGCCGGGGGAGGCGGTGCGCGAGGGCGAGCTGCTGGGGGCCATGACCGACATCTGGGGCAGCCCGCTGACGGAGGTGCGCGCGCCGGCCGCGGGCCGGGTCACGTGGATCGTCACGGCCATGGCCATGAAGGAGGGCCAGGCGATGGCCGGGGTGGCGCGCGATTAGCAGCGTCCGGGTGCTGGTGTGCCGCGACGGGCGCTTCCTGATGGTGCGGCAGGGCGAGCACTGGCTGCCGCCCGGGGGGACGCCCGAGCCCGGCGAGGATCCCGCGACCACGGCCCGCCGCGAGCTCCGCGAGGAGATTGGCGTCGAGGTCGAGCTGCTGGGCGAGCTGGGCACCGTGACATCGCCGCGCGGCCGGGCGACCCGGGTCTTCGCCGGCCGCGTCACGGGGCAGCCGCGGGCGGGCGGGTTGCCCGGCGAGGGCATCACCGCGGTCGCCTGGCTGGCGCCGGAGGATCCCGTGCTGGACGGGTACGCGCGGGCGCTGCTGGCGCTCCATGCCGCAGGCGGCGGGGGGCCGGTCGGACCCCGCCCTCCCGGAAGCGGGTCAAGGGAACCGCATTGAACGGCGAGCGCGTTGCGCTCGCCGCCACGACCGCGACCCTGCGTCGCGTCGGCTCCCGCGCGGCCGGCGGCCACCGGACGCGGATGCAGCGGCCTCGTCCGAGCTACTTGCGCGAGCGTTGCAGCCCGGCGCGCCAGTTCGTCTCCGTGATGGTGACGGGGCCATCGACGGAGGCGAGCAGCGTGCTCACCAGCACCGACGCGCGCGACAGTGTCATGGCCTCCGCCTCCACGCGATCCTCGCAGACGGCCAGCTGGCCCATGCCCTGGTGCCCGCCGTCGGTCAGGATGCGGATGGTGGCCGAGTCCGGGCGACCGCTGTCGGCGTAGAGGACGCTCACCTTGTGCCCCTGCGGCACCGGCATCCCGCTGGCGTACGGCTTCACCCACTCCAGGATCCTGGCGTCGCCGCGCCTGCCCATGTCCACGAACTTGGGCGGCCCCCGTCGCGCCAGCACGCGGCGGACCAGCGCCGGGCCCGTGCCCGGCGGCAGGGTGGCGGCCACCGTGGTCACGATGGCCAGATCCTGGCCATCCGGCAGGTCGGGCGGGCGCCCGTGCTCGCGCACGATGCGCACGAGCCTGGGTGGGGTCATGCCGTCCGGTCCCACCAGGCGGTGGCGCCAGGCATCGGGTCCGCCCGGCGGCGCGGGCAGCAGGGCCGCCACCTGGGCCACTTCGCGCGGCCACCGCTCCGGCGGGCGGTTGCCGTAACCCAAGGCGCAGGCGCCGTAGAGGTAATCGGCCGCGACGCCTTCGGGCATCTCCCGGGAGGCCGGGAAGAGGTCGAGCCGTCCGAGATCGCGGCGCCATCGCCTGTGCTCGCCGGGCGGCGCCACCCGCCCGCCGCTGGCGACGGCGATCCCGCCATCGGACAACGAGATCACGGCGAGCCCCCACACTTCGGCGCCATCGGGTCTGCGCCGGGCGCAGAAGATCGTGCCGAAGCCGGAGGTCTGCCACACTTCCGGCATTGGCCCGCGGCAGGCCAGCAGGGGCAGGGGCGGCGGCGTCCCGCGCGTCGCGTGCCCTGGAACGGTCGGGCGCGTGATCGTTCCTCCGGGTGCCGGGACCGGGTGCCCTTCGCCGCCGCTCGTGCCTGAGCCCGGGCTCACCTGGACCCGTTTCGGACTTGCCGCCGGAGGCGACCTCCTTCGGCACGACCGATTCCGGGGTGCACGGGCCGACTCCTGCCTGCGCGAGGGCCGCGCCGCCGCACGCGGGGGCGCTCTCCCGCGGCCGCGGGCAGGCGGCGGCGGGCGCGGCGTCGTAGTCCCGCGGCGGGAGTGAGGCCCTTGCTGCTGACGGCTGATCGCGTGATCCCGGGGCCGGCCGGCGCGCCCCCCATCGAGGGCGGCGCGGTTCTGGTGGAGGCGGGCCGGATCGTGCGCGTGGGGCGTCTGGCCGACTTCGACGGCGACGGCTCCGACCGGATCGACCTGTCCGGCCACACCCTCATGCCCGGCCTCATCGACGCCCACGTCCACCTGGCCCTGCCGGGCGACGGCACCCCCTTCACCGCGTACGCGCTGGATCAGCCGGCGGGCGTCCACATGGCCGTCGCCGTCAAGAACGCGGCCACCGCCCTCCGCGCCGGCATCACCACGCTGAAGGACTGCGGCGGCCCCGGCACCCTCACGTTCGAGCTGCGCCGGGCGGGCGAGCTGGGCCACGCCCAGGTCCCGCGCCTGCACCTCTGCGGCCGCCCCCTCACCATCCGCGGCGGCCACTGCTGGTACTTCGGCGGCGAGTGCGGCGGCCGCGACGGCGTGGCCGAGATGGTGCGCGAGGTCAGCAAGCAGGGCGCCGACTACATCAAGGCCATGGGCAGCGGCGGCGGCACGCCCCACACCATGTCCTGGCTGCCCGCCTTCACGCCGGCGGAGCTGGCGCGCATGGCGGACGAGGCGCACCGCCTGGGCCGGCGCCTGGCCGTCCACTGCCTCTGCGGCGCCGCCACGATGCAGGCCCTGGCGGCCGGGGTCGACGTGATCGAGCACTGCGGCTTCATCACCGGCCCCGACACGCCGCAGCGCTTCGACCCGGCCGTCGCCGAGGCCGTCGCCCGCGCCGGCGTGCCCGTCTGCCCGACCCTTTCCGTCGGCGACACCGTGCTGCCCCACCTGGAGGGCCGCGACCGCGCCCGCTGGGAGCGGATGTTCGCGGAGAACATCGAGCAGACGTCCCAGCTGCGCGCCGCCGGCGTGCGCCTCATCGCCGGCACGGATGCCGGCTGGCGGTTCACCCCCTTCGACTGGGTGGCCCGCGAGATGGCGATCCTGCAGGAGTGCGGCCTCACCGCCGCCGAGGCCCTCGCCTCAGGCACCTCCGCGGCCGCCGACGCGCTGGGCATCGCCCGCGAGACGGGCAGCCTCGCCGCCGGCCTGGCCGCCGACGTGATCGCCGTGCCCGGAGACCCGCTCCAGGACCTGGCGGCCCTCCGCCGCCCCGCCTTCGTCATGCGCGCAGGGGAGGTCATCGTCCAACATGGCAGCTGAGTTCGACGGCCGCACGGTCCTGGTGACCGGCGCGGCCCATGGCATCGGCCGGGCCGTGGTCGCGGGCTTCGCGGCCCGCGGCGCCGCGGTCTGGGCCTCGGACGTCGTCCGCGACGCCCTGGATGAGACGGGCCGGCAGACGGGGTGCCGCACGCACATCGTCGACGTGGGCGACACCGACGCCGTCAACGGTTGGGTGGCCGAGGTCCTGGCCGCCGCCGGGCGCATCGACGCCCTGGTCCACGTGGCCGGCGGCGTGCGCGGCCAGGTCCACCAGCCGATCGACGAGGTCACCGACAGCCAGTGGAACGACATCCTGCAGGCCAACCTCTACGGCGCCTTCCGCTGCATCCGCGCCGTCACCCCGGTGATGCGGCGGCAGAAGGCCGGCCGCATCGTGCTGGTGTCCTCGGGCGCCGGCCGCAGCTTCTCGCTGACCGGCATCCAGGCGTACACCTCGGCGAAGGCCGGCGAGATCGGCCTGACGCGGCAGATGGCCCGCGAGCTGGGCAACTTCGGCGTGACCGTGAACAGCGTGGCGCCGGGCTTTGTGCGGAGCAACCCAAGCACCGAGAAGCAGTGGGAGGCCATGGGCGAGGCGGGCCAGCGGGCGCTGCTGGAGTCGATCTCGCTGCACCGCACCGGCAAGGCGGAGGAGATCGCCGCCGCCGTGCTGTTCTTCTGCTCGGACGCCGCCTCGTACGTGAGCGGGCAGGTGCTGTCCGTCGACGGCGGCCGCTCGATGTTCTGATCTTTGGTTCGGAGGCGGGCGCGCCCGGCGCCCGCCTTGACGCGGCTTCCGTTGCAACGTCCATGTCGCGCAGCAGGGTCAAGATCGGGGCGGCCGAACTGCATCACGCAGGGCTGCCGCCATCCATGGCTCCGCCGGCGGCCCGCACGAATTGGGGTGGTTTGCCGTGCCCGTCACCATCTGGGGATCCGGGGCCATCGGCGGCACGCTCGGCGCCCACATGGTCCGCGCCGGGCAGGACGTCATCTTCGTCGACCGCGACGCCGACCACGTGGCCGCCATGCGCGCGCGCGGGCTGCGCATCGAGGGCTTTGCCGGGACCTTCACCACGCCGCCCCTGGCCGCCTACACGCCCGAGGAGGTGCCGGGGCCGCTCGGGGCCGTGGTGCTGGCCTGCAAGGCGATGGCGACGGAGCCCGCCTGCCGCCAGATCGCGCCGCTGCTGGCGCCCGACGGCTATGTTGTATCGCTTCAGAACGGCTTGAATGAGCCCGTGATCGCGGCCGTGGTGGGCGCGGAGCGCACCGTCGCCGCCTTCGTCAACTTCTCCTCCGACTACCTGGAGCCGGGCGTCATCGCGTACGGCGGGACCGGGACGCTGGCCGTGGGGGAGATGGACGGGCGGATCACGCCGCGGGTGGAGGACCTGGTGGCCCGCTTCCGGACGCAGCTGCCCGAGGCCCTGGCCAGCGACAACGTCATCGGCTACCTCTGGAGCAAGATGGGCTACGGCTGCATGCTCTTCGGCACGGCGCTGGCGGATGCGAGCATGGCCGATGCCGTCGACCGCTACCGCGTTGCGCTGGCGGGGTTGGGGCGCGAACCGCTGGCCGTGGCGGCGCGGCTGGGGGTGCGGCCGCTGCCGTTTGACGGCTGGGACCCGGAGCCGATCATGTCCGGCGATCCGGCGCGGCTGAACGCCTCGCTGGATGAACTGACGGCGCGCATGCGGACCAACCTCAAGGTGAAGAGCGGGATCTGGCGGGATCTGGCCGTCCGGCACCGGCGCACGGAGGTCGACTACCAGGTGATGGTGGTCGTGGCCGAGGGGCGGCGGCTGGGGGTGCCGACGCCCCTGTGCGCGGCCTGCGGGCGCATGATCAAGGAGATCGAGGACGGGCGGCGGCAGATGAGCTGGGGCAACCTCGACGAGCTGGCGGCGGCCATGGCCGAGGGTTGACCGAAGGCGCATTCGCCTGCGGTGCGGCGGGGCGGTGACGCCGTCAATGCTGGCGCTGGTGCTGGCGCAGGGGTAACCCCGCTACGAGCCGCCGAGGCGGACCACCCAGGACGGAAGGGGGTTGCGTGCCGGCGCGGGTCCCGGTGCGCCCACAGCGGCAGTGCGGCGGTCAGCTGCGGGCAACTCGCTACCGAGCGGGCGCCTGC
>JAJYVM010000289.1 GCA_021792015.1 Bacillota bacterium
CCCGCCAAGACCGGTGCGGACCTTCAACTCGCATCCGCGCCCGCCAAGGCCGGTGCGGACCTTCAACTCGCATCCGCGCCGGAGGGTCCCCACGGCGACGGTCGTCCAAAAGCTACCCGACCATTATAGCCGCCTGCGCCGAGGCCGCGATCGCCGCCCAGTCGTAGCGCATGGGCAGCAGGCGGTGATCGTGCCAGGTGTCGGCCTGGCCCGGCACCGCCCACCCCGAGCGCTCCCAGTCGTCGAGGTCGAACACGTAGCGGGCGACCGACGCGCCCAGCACCGTGAAGTCGACGCCGGCGGCGAAGCTGGCCGCCTGCACCGTGTCGGAGTCGCCGGCCATGCCCCGCGGGCGGGGCGTGAGCGCGGCCAGCCCCAGCGCGTGCTGCGGCGCCAGGCGGTGCACGTCCCGCCACACCCAGCCCTCGGGATCGGGCCCGTAGTCGCGCTGCAGGCGCGCCATGGCCCGGCGCAGCGCCTCGCTCAGCAGATCCGGCCACGTGTGCCCCTCCGGCAGCAGCCCGCCCCGGACATCGATCGAGGCCTGCCGCAGCGCCTGGCGGCGGATGCGCGCCAGCATGGCCCGGGCGCCGGGGTTGGCCAGCGAGAGGCACTCCCGCAGCAGGGGGCCGAGGACGGGCTCGGCCACGAGCAGGGCCAACTCGTCGCGCAGGGCGTTGTAGACGGTGGGCGCCACGTCGTCCGCCCGCACGGTCCCGTCCCAGGCGGCGAGGATCTCGCGCCCGGGGCCCTGGATCTTGGGCAGCAGGCCGAGCAGTTCCTGGGCCGCGGGCGAGCGCACGTCGGCATGGACATCGGTCATGGCGACCACCGTCCACGCCGCTTCACTCGTGAGGCGCGCCGCGATGCGTCGCGCCCGATCGTCGGCCGCGAAGGTCAGGCCCAGGTAGTGCGCGTACTCGTCCCCGACCACCCGGTTGTTTGCGGTCACCAGCCACCCGTCCGGCGGGTTGCTGGCGTGCGGCATCTCATCGAAGGGGATGGTCCCCTGCCACTCGTGCTCGCCCGTCCAGCCCGGCACAGGCACCCAGCCGTTCAGCGGTGCCCGGACCGGCACCACGCCGCGGGTTCTGTACGCGATGTTGCCGTCCACGTCGGCCGTGAGCAGGTTGTTGACGGGATCGACCCAGTCGCGCATCACCTCGTCGAACTCCGCGCACGAGGCGGTGCGCAGCATGGGGCGCAGGCAGCGCCAGCCGGCGTACAGGTTCGCCGTGTACGCGAAGGCGATGCCCGGCAGCACCAGGGGGCCGTGGTGCGTGCGCTCGATGGTGATCGCTTCGTCCGGCGCGCCCCGGACGTGGACGGTCTCGGTCGAAACCTCGAGCGGCCGCCACTGGCCGCGGAACTCGTACTCGCCCTCCCGGATCCGCTCCACGAAGAGGTCCTGCGTGTCGGCGCCCGTGTGGGTGATGCACCAGGCCACGCGCGGGTTGTGTCCGAAGTGCGGCAGCCCCGGCACCCCGGCGAAGGAGAGGCCGATGGCGTCGAACTCGTCGCAGGCGATGTGGATCTGGTAGTACACGTTGGGGACCTCGACGGCGCGGTGGGGGTCGCCGGCCAGCAGGGGCTTGCCGGAGCGGGTGCGTGCGCCGGAGACGGCCCAGTTGTTGCTGCCGTCGTGCTCCGTCTCGGGGAAGGCCGCCCGCAGGTAGTCGAGGCCGGCCGCCAGGTTGGCCTGCCGGATGGCCTCGTCGGCACCCGGGGGCAGGATCAGCCGCTCGGCGGGCGATAGCGGCGCCATGAGCTTCATGAGCGCGAGCGGGCCGCACGCGGCCGCCACGCGCCCGCGCCACAGCTTCGCCTGCCAGAGCCCCATCAGCACGTGGCGGGCTTTGTACACCGCCATGCAGTCCCACGGCTGCCACGGATCCGGCCGTGCACCGTATTCCGGCGGCAGGCGGCTTGCCTGCGCGAGCCAGCCGTTCACGCCTGCGGCGTAGGCGTCGAACATCTCCCGCGCATCCTCAGGCAGGGCGCGGTACTCGGCCGCGACGGTGGCGCCCACGCCCAAGCGCCGCCACAGCCGGTCCTGGGGCAGGCCCTGCGGGCCTGCCATCTCGGCCCACCGGCCATACGCCCGGTGCCGGTCGGCATCCATCTGAAAGAGCCGGTCCGCCGCGTGGACCCAGCCCTGGCCGAAGAAGGCGTCGCGCGCGTCGCGGCCGCGGATGTGGGCGATGCCGTCCGGGTCGCGGAGGATCTCCGCCATTTTGCATACCTCCCGCGCGATCGGGGCACGGGTAGCATCATGGGTACCCGTTGGCCATCCTGGTTCTGGGCGCGGGGGACGCCGCGCCCCCCACGGCTCTGGGTCCGGCGGCTGGGCTGGGTCGGCGTCTCCCTCGTCGCGGCGGTGGTGGCCCTGATCGCGGTCCTGCCCATCCGCGTCCCCGCGATGAGCAACCCCACGGTCATCTACGACGACCGTGGCCGCGTCCTGGCGACCCTCTACCGGCAGAACCGCGTCCCGGTGACCCTGGCCGAGGTGCCGGCCGTCATGCAGCGGGCCGTGATCGATGCCGAGGACCGGGATTTCTACGGGGACTTCGGCATCAATCCGCGGTCGATCCTGCGGGCGGCCATCGTCGACCTGCGCGAGCGCCGGATCGTGCAGGGCGGCAGCACCATCGCCCAGCAGCTGGCCAAGACGCTCTTTCTCACCCCGGCCCGCACCTTCACGCGCAAGATCGAGGAGGTGGCCTACACCCTCAAGCTGGAGGCCACCTACACCAAGCCGGAGATCCTGCAAATGTACCTCAACGATGTCTACTTCGGCGACGGCGCGTACGGCGTCGGCGCGGCGGCGCGGACCTACTTCGACAAGCCGGTGCAGGCCCTGACGCTGCCCGAGGCCGCCCTGCTCGCGGGCCTCATCCGCGCGCCGGGGGCGTACAACCCGTACGTCCATCCCAAACTGGCCCAGCAGGTGCGCCTGAACGTCCTGGACAGCATGGTCGCGGCCGGGACGATCGACCGCGCCCAGGCGGCGGCGGCTGCTGCCCAGCCCCTGGGCGTCGTGGCGCGCAGGCCCCAGCCGGGGAGCGAGCGCAGCTACCTGATCCACTACATCCTGGGCCAGGTGACCGCGGCCCACCCCAACCTGGCGGACAGCCTGCGCCGGGGCGGCTACCGCATCTTCACGACCATCGACCTCACCATGCAGGAGGCGGCGGAGAAGGACTTCGCGCGCTACATGCCGCCCGGCAAGCCCGATTCGCAGGGGATCGTCCAGCCCGAGGGCGCCCTCGTGGCGATCGACCCGCAGACGGGCGGCATCCGCGCCATGGTCGGCGGCCGCGGCAACCCCGGCGACACCTTCAACCGCGCCGTCGACGCCCAGCGCCAGCCGGGCTCGACGTTCAAGGCCTTCCTGTACTCCGCCGTCCTGTCCGCCGGCTACACGGTCGCCGACCGGCAGATGGACGCCGCCGTGTCCTACCCCGGCGCCGACGGGGGCGTGTACCGTCCGACCGACTATGGCAGCACGCCCTACCTGAACAAGGAGGTCACGGTACGCGAGGCCCTTGCGATCTCCGACAACGTCGCGGCCGTGAAGTGGGCCAACCTGATCGGGCCCGAGCGCGTGATCGCGGTCGCCCGGCGGATGGGGATCACCAGCCCCATGCAGCCGACCCTGCCCCTGGTCCTCGGGGCCTACACCGTCACGCCGCTGGAGCTGGCCGACGCCTACGTGCCCCTGGCGAACCTCGGCAAGGCCATCGCGCCGTGGTCGATCCGCGCGGTGATCGCCCCCGACGGCCGGCCCCTTGCCATGCCGGCACCGCCCAAGGCGCGCCAGGCCCTGAGCCCGGGCGTGGCCTACATCGTCACGTCGCTGCTGGAGAGCGTGCTCACGCAGGGCACCGGGAAGGGCCTGCTGCCGATCCTGCAGGGCCGGCCCGCGGCCGGCAAGACGGGAACGACGAACGACCAGAAGGACGCGTGGTTCGTCGGGTACACGCCGAGCCTGGTGGCCGCGGTGTGGGTGGGCGACGACATACCCCGCCCCATGGCCAACGGCTACGGCAGCCAGCTGGCGGGACCGATCTGGGCGCACTTCATGGCCGATGCCGAGCGCGGGACGGAGATCAGCGACTGGGCGCAGCCGGGCGACGTGGTGACGGTGAAGGTGTCAGCCGATGACGGGCTGCTGCCGAACCCATCCTCGCCGACGGTGCCGGAGGTGTTCCTGCGCGGCACGGTGCCGACGGCGGTGAGCCCGATCCTGAGCCGCACCGCGCCGCCGGCACCCGTGGGCCTGCCGGGCGACATGATGAACCCGCCGGAAGCGTGGCCGCCGCCGCCCCTGGAGCCGGCCGGCCTGCCCCCCGTGGCGCAGGTGCCCTTGGAGTGAGAATCGGGTGGGGCCGCGGCTCAGCCGCGGCCCCTTCACGAATCCCGGCCGTTTGGCGCCTAGCCGCCCTGTGTGCTCGAGCTCGGCGCCAGCGACGTCAGGGTGACCTTCACGGAGATGGTCTTGCCGTTGCGCAGGATCCCCAGCGAGATCGTCTGACCCGGCTCGTACTTGTTGACCTCGGCGATGACGTCGTCCGTGTTCTTCACGGGCACGCCGTTCACCGACACGATCTGGTCGCCGATCTGCAGGCCGGCCTTGGCCGCGGGGCCGCCGGGCACGATCGAGGAGATCGTCACGGGCACCGACTGTCCGGGCAGGCTCTGCGCGGGGCTCGACAGCGTCACGCCGATGTAACCGCGGCGCACGTGGCCGTACTTCATCAGGTCGGTGATGACGTGCACGACGGTGTTGCTGGGGATCGCGAAGCCGATGCCCGCCGCCGGCACGCCCGGCTCGGCCGTGACCGTCTTGTACGCGGTGATGCCGATGACCTGGCCGGCGGAGTTCAGCAGGGCGCCGCCGCTGTTGCCGGGGTTGATGGGCGCATCGGTCTGGATGACCTGCGTCACGCGCTGGTTCGCGGCACCGGTGCTGCCGGGGGGCGCGAAGCCGTACGACTGGTTGCGGATGCCGCTGACGACGCCGGTCGTCACCGAGTCGGTCAGGTTGGTGCCGAGCGGGTTGCCGATGGCGATGGCCATCTGGCCGGGCACGAGCTTGTCGGAGTTGCCGAAGGTGGCCGTCGGCAGGGGCTTGGGATAGTTCACCTTGATGACGGCCAGGTCCGTGGGCGCGTCCTCCCCGACGATCGTGGCCGGCAGGGCCGTGCCGTTATGCAGCACGACGGTCAGCTTGCTCGCCCCGTACACGACGTGGTCGTCGGTCACGATGTAGCCGCGCGAGTCGAAGATGATGCCCGAGCCGGAGGCCTCCTGCTGCTGCGTGGCGCCGTAAATGGTCTGCGACGTGCTCTGGTTGATG
>JAJYVM010000290.1 GCA_021792015.1 Bacillota bacterium
CGGAAGGGCTCGGCGCCATCGGCCACGGCGTCCGCTCAGCCCCCGGCGATGGCGCCGATCACCCGGAAGGGCTCGGCGCCATCGGCCACGGCGGCGGGCAGGGGGGCATCGGCCGGCTCCAGGGACAGGTCGAGCCCGCACGCGAAGAAGCGCACGAAGGGGCGGCGGGCCCGGGTCCCATGGTCGCGGATGGTGCCCCGCAGGACCGGATACCTCGCCTCGAGGGCGTCCAGCACGGAGGCCTGGGTGACCGGGCCGTCCACCTGCAGGCTGATCTCGCCGTCCACGCCGGCCATGGCCCGCAGGTGGGCGGGCACGCTCACGCGGATCATGCCAGGGTCTGGACCTCGACCGAGAGCACGGCGGGCAGGTTGCCGGCGATCTCGGCCCAGGTGTCGCCGCCGTCCGGCGAGCCATACACCTGGCCGCCGGTGGTCCCGAAGTAGATGCCGCAGGAATCCAGCCGGTCCACCGCCATGGCGTCGCGGAGGATGTTCACGTAGCAGTCCTGCTGCGGCAGGCCCCTGGTCAGGGCCTCCCACTCGTTGCCGCCCGTGCGGCTCCGGTACACGCGCAGCTTGCCCTCGGGCGGGAAGTGGTGGGAGTCGCTGGTGATCGGGACGACGTAGATGGTCTCGGGCTCGTGCGCGTGCACGGCGATCGGGAAGCCGAAGTCGGACGGCAGGTTGCCGCTGATCTCGTTCCACTGCTCGCCGGCATTGTCCGTGCGCATGACGTCCCAGTGCTTCTGCATGAACACGGTGTCCGGCCGCGAGGGGTGCAGCGTCATGCAGTGCACGCAGTGGCCGACCTCGGCCTCCGGGGAGGGGATGTAGTCGGAGTGCAGGCCCCGGTTGATGGGCTGCCAGGTCTCGCCGCCGTCGTCGGTGCGGAAGGCCCCGGCCGCCGAGATGGCGATGTACATGCGCCGGGGGTTGCTCTGATCCAGGAGGATCGTGTGCAGGCCCATGCCGCCGGCGCCCGGCGACCACTGCGGGCCGGTGGTGTGCTTTCTCAGCCCCGACAGCTCCTGCCAGGTGCGGCCGCCGTCGCGCGTGCGGAACAGGGCCGCGTCCTCGACGCCCGCGTACACGGTGTCGGGGTCGTCGAGGGACGGCTCCAGGTGCCAGACGCGCTTGAACTCCCACGGGTGCTGCGTGCCGTCGAACCACTGGTGGGTGCCCGTCACTCCGTCATAGGCGAACTCGTTACCCACCGGCTGCCAGCTCTGGCCGCCGTCGTCGGAGCGCTGGACCACCTGGCCGAACCAGCCGCTGGTCTGTGAGGCATAGATCCGGTTCGGATCCGCCGGCGAGCCCTTCATGTGGTAGATGTCCCAGCCCGGGAAAAGCGGGTCGCTGACGCTCCACTGCTGGCGCTTGCCATCGGCCGTCAGGATGAACCCGCCCTTGTGGGTCCCGACGAGGAGCCGCACTCGAGCCACGCGCTGATCGCCTCCCTGT
This sequence comes from Bacillota bacterium, assembly GCA_021792015.1. GTDB lineage: Bacteria > Bacillota > Sulfobacillia > RBS10-35 > JAJYVM01 > JAJYVM01. The sequence continues at coordinate 1,464 of JAJYVM010000290.1, forward strand.
GGTCGTGGTGGGGCAAGCATAGCCGCCCCGATCCCTGGCGCACTTCTTCCGGATTGCTCACCTGGCCGTCTCGTGGGTCGCGAGGACCACACCCTTGGGCGTGGCCACGGAATCGCGCAGCCGCAGGGTCGCCGGCGCACCCTCCGGGAACAGCCGCAGCCCCGCGCCCAGCACGAGGGGGTGGACCAGCAGCAGGTGCTCGTCAATCAGCCCGTGCGGAAAGAGGGTGTGGATCAGCCGGCCGCTGCCCAGGATGGCCGCGACGGGGTCGCCGCCGCGGGTAAGGTCCGGCAGGCAGGATCGCAGCGAAGAGCGCCTCGCTGTCGGTGTGGCCATGGGCCGCGGCGAGCCCGCGCAACGGTGCCGCCCTGGGCGAAGGCCCAGCCCTGCCTGGCGTAGGGGTGGGCGTTGGCGAGCGTGACCGGACCCCATGCTGGCCCTGCTACCGCGCCCCGGCCCGCCCCCGCAGCGCGGCAAGCCACCGCAGGCCGATGCCCAGCGCCACCTCCACGACGCGGGGCAGCTGGGGCAGGGGGTCGCCCACGCGCCGCGCCGCGGCCCGGTCGGCCGCGTAGAGGAGCACGGCGAACCCGAGGGCGTAGGCGGCGACGAAGGCGGCCAGCGCCAGGACGGACAGGGTCGGCAGCCACAGGCGCAGGGTGGCGAGCGAGCCTGCCGCCCAGGCCCGCACCCCGGCGCCGACTTGCAGGAACGCATACACCCGCGGCAGCGCCGCCGCCACCCCATCGAGGGCCAGGCTGAGCTGCAGCCGCCCGGCCGCGATGGGGTTGATGCCCGTGACGACGTACGACTCGGCGATGCCGAGCACGGAGGTCATCGCCCCGCCGCCGGCGGCCAGGGCCACGGCGCTGATCGCGTCCCACCGCCGCCGCTGCGCCCAGCCGAGGGTGACGGCGAAGCCGGCGAGCTGCACGAAGCGGAAGAGCCCCGAGAGCGGTCCGAATACCGTGGCGAAGAGCATGCCGACGACCACCGACGTCGCCGCCCCGGCGCGCCGCCCGTGGCGTGCCGTCACGCGCACGACCGGCACACAGGCCGCGATGCGGAAGAGCAGGCCGCCCGCCGGCAGGATGCCGCCCACGATGGAGAGCAGCGCCGACAGGGCGGCCAGCAGACCCCCCTCGGCGATCGCGTAGGCGCGGACGGCCGACCTCGTGCTCGGCGCCATCAGCCTCCTGGCTGCGGGTCGCGGCGGCGCCCCGGTCCTACCCGGCGGACGCCGCTGGCCGCCGGCCCTTGGCGAAGAGGCCCAGCCCCTCCAGGGCCGGCGCGGCGGTGACCTCCGTCAGGCCGGCCTCCTGCAGGCGCGTGACGGCCGTCTCCTCGTCCCAGGACAGGTGCCGCGCCGCCACCCGCGCCCAGCCCGCCAGCGACTCGCGGGCAAAGCCCTGCAGGCCGTTGGCGTCGGCGTAGCTGGCGGCGCCCTCGGGCGACATCTGCGCGTGCGGATTGCAGATGCCGACCCAGCCACCGGGGGCGGCCGCCGCCGCCAGCTGCTTCAGCCCGCGCAGGGGATCCGGCAGGAAGAAGAGCAGGCGCATCGCCACCACCAGGTCGAAGGTGCTGCGCAGCGGCCCCGGCAGCGACTCCACGGCCGCCACCTCAAAGCGCGCGTTGCCGATCCCCGCCTGCGCCGCGTTGATGCGGGCGCGCAGGATCATGGGCTCGGAGCGGTCGGTGCCGACGACCCCGGTGACGCGCTCGGCCAGCCGCAGGGCGAAGCGGCCCGTGCCGCAGCCCGCCTCCAGGCAGCGCCAGTGCGCGGTCGGGGCCAGAAAGTCGATGAAGGCCGCCTCCAGGTCGGCGCCCCAGCCCGTCTGGGCCATGAGGTCGAAGTGGTCGACCATACCGGCGTACGGATCGGCGGAGGTCGGCAGCGGCTGCGGGGGCTCCAGTTGCTTGGCCATTACGCAAAGAATAGCGTGACTCGGGCCGCGTTGTGAGGGTCAGTCCAAAATCCGGTCACCCGGTGCCGGGATGCCTCCCCGGCCACCCGCACCCAGAGGTCGCCGTCGCGGGCCAGCAGCCGCATGGCGAAGGCGTCCTCCGCCGTGACATCGGGCAGCTCGACGTGCGCCGGCATGATGGGGGGCGCGCCCCGCACGTCGTCCGGCTTTACCGCAATCTCCACCAGTTACCTCCGGAAGAGCGTTTTGTGACGGCGCACGCGTACGCGTGCGCCGACCGAATCAGTCCGCCGCGGCGCCCAGGCTCTCGGCGATCTTCTCGGCCAGAGCCCGGAAGATGCGGCCCGCCTCGCTGTCCTTGGTGAACACGCCCGTGCCGGGCCGGCGCGCGCTGCCCAAAGGGACCTCCGCCAGCAGCGGCACGCCCAGCTCCGCGGCCACGGCCTGGCCGCCGCCCTCGCCGAACGGCTTGTGGGCCGGGCCGCGCTCGCACGGCAGGTAGCTCATGTTCTCCACCACGCCCAGCAGCGGGTGGCTCGTCGTGAGCGCCATCTGGCCCGCGCGCACGGCGACGCGCGCCGCGAGGGGATCGGGCGTCGTCACGATCAGCTCGCTGCACTCCGGCAGCATCTCGTGCACGTCGAGGGCGATGTCGCCCGTGCCGGGCGGCAGGTCGAGGACCAGGAAGTCCAGCTCGCCCCAGTCCACGTCCTGGAGAAACTGCTGCAGGGCCTTGCCCAGCATGGGGCCGCGCCAGACCACGGGCTTGTTGCCGGGCACGAAGTAGTCCATCGACATGAGCTGCACGCCTTCAGCGCGGGTGGGCAGGATGCGGCGCTCCGGCGTGACCTCCGGCGCCTGCCGCGAGCCGAGCAGGCTCGGCAGCGAGAAGCCGTAGATGTCGGCATCCAGGGCGCCGACGCGGTGGCCGAGGTCGGCGAGGGCCACGGCCAGGTTGGCGGCGATGGTGGACTTGCCGACGCCGCCCTTGCCGCTGGCCACCGCCAGGGCGGCCGTGGTCTCGCTGAGCTGGATGCGCGGGCGGCCGCGCGCGGCCTGGGTCGGCGGCGGGGTGCCGGCGGGGCGCATCTCGATGCTGACCTGGCGCACGCCCGAAACGGCCTGGACGGCCTGTTGCAGGGCGGCCGGCCAGCCGGCCGGGATCGGGCGGCCGTCGGCGACCTTGTCGAACACGTAGACGAGGACGCGGTCGCCATCCACGACGACGTCCTGGACCAGGCCCTGGGCGATGGCGCCCTGCTCGGCGCCGGGGAGCTTCGCGCGCCCGAGGGCGCGGATGACCTCACGCTTGTCGGCCGCCATGGCTGGAAGACCTCCCGGTGGGACTTCAGGGAACAGCATAGCCCGGCCGCGGCGGGCGGCGCCAGTCGGGCGGAGGCGGGTGGCGGGGGCATACCCGCCGTCAGCCGCCGGCGGGCGGACGGCCGATGCGGATGTCGACGGGGAGCGTGCGGAGGATCGTGCGGGCCACCGTCGCGACCTCGACGGTGACGGTCGAGCGGGGCCGGACCAGGGCCGGGCCCACGATCTCCCAGTCGCTGACGCCGCGGTTGAGCCACCTGCACCCGGGGTGCGGCCGGATCTGGCACGCGTTCTCGATGTCGGCACCGGTGTACACGGTCACGGGGCCGGCGGCGGCCCACGTTCCGGCGTGGCGGTCCCAGGTGCCGGAGGCTGTGGTCAGGCAGGCCAAGGGGGCGCCGCTGGCCGCGGTGATGGTGACGCGCACGCCGAAGGAGAGCTGCGGCGCGCCATTGCCGCCCGGCGGCACGGACGCCACCCAGACGGTCCCGGCGGGCCCTGCACCGTCACCCGCACGTCGGGTGGGACTGGGCAGGGACTGTTCGGCGGGCCCTGCACCGTCCATCCGGGCCAGCCGGGCGGCACGAGCGGTCCACCCGGCAGCAGCGGGCCGTTGCGCGTTGCTGCGGCCGGCGCCCAACTG
>JAJYVM010000291.1 GCA_021792015.1 Bacillota bacterium
GGGACAGGTGGTGGTTCGGCGCGTGCGCGGCCGCCTCAAGCAGGGCCTCGATCGTCTCGCGCGAGACGCCGAGCGGCTCCCACTCCTTGATCGACCGACGGCTCTTGACCAGCTCTGTGGCTTTCATATCAGCGCTTGCTGAACTGAGGCGCCTTCCGCGCCTTCTTCAGCCCGTACTTGCGGCGCTCTTTCATCCGCGGGTCGCGGGTGAGAAAGCCGGCCCGCTTCAGGGTCGGCCGGTACTCCGGGTCGACCAGGCACAGGGCCCGCGCGATGCCGTGCCGCACGGCGCCGGCCTGGCCGGTCACGCCGCCCCCGTGCACCCGCACGATGACGTCGTAGCCCTCGGCCGTGCCCGTGACGAGCAGAGGCTGCTGGAGCAGGGCCTGGTGCAGCGGCAGGGGGAAGTACGCCTGCAGCGGGCGCTCGTTGATGACCACCCTGCCCTGGCCCGGGATCAGACGCACACGGGCCACGGCCTCCTTGCGGCGGCCGGTCCCCCAGTATTGCAGCGGCACCTTGGCCTTTACCGGCATCTCCTCAGTCCTTCCCGAGGCGCAGCGGCTCCGGCTGCTGCGCGGCGTGGGGGTGCTCCGGACCCGCGTAGACCTTGAGCTTCCCCATCATGGCGCGGCCGAGCGGCGTCCGCGGCATCATGCCGCGCACGGCCTTCTCAATGACGCGCTCGGGGCGCGTGGCGAGAAACTTGCGGTACGTCATCGACCGCAGGTGCCCCGGGTAGCCGGTGTGCCAGCGGTACAGCTTGGCGTCGAGCTTCTTGCCCGTGAGGCGCACCCGTGACGCGTTGACGACGATGACGTGGTCGCCCATGTCCATGAAGGGCGTGAACGTCGGCTTGTGCTTGCCGCGGAGCACCGTGGCCACCTCGGTCGCAAGACGGCCGAGGACCTGCCCGTCGGCGTCCACGACATACCATTTGCGCGTGATGTCCGCAGGCGTCGGCACCCAGGTACTAGACATCGGGAGACCCCTCCGATATAGACAGCGACCACTAGTTTAGGACGTGGCCAGAAAGTCTGTCAAGGATGGCGCCGGAGCCTCAGGATAGCCAACCCGCATGAGGCACAGACCTTGCGCGGGCACCGTCGTGCGCAGGTCGGGCAGATCGCGCCCGACCTCCCATAACCGTCCCACGATCCGCCTGACCATCTTGTAGAGGAACCCGTCCGCGTCGACGCGCACGGTCAGGAACGGACCGTGCGCGTCGACGCCGCACCGGGTCACAGTGCGGATTCCGGATGCCACAGGCCGCCCGGTGACGGAGTAGGCGCTGAAGTCGCGGCGTCCGACCAGAGTGGCCGCAAAATCCTGCATCCGAGCCACATCCAAAGGGCCGGGGTAATGCCACGCATAGCGTGCCACGAAGGGCGAGGCCACCTCCGGGCGCCAGATGAGGTAGCGGTATGCCTTGCCCAAGGCGGACCTTTGCGCGTGAAAGTCGTCCGGCACGTCCCACGCGGCCACTGCGACGATGTCGTCAGGCAGCCGCAGTGCGCGCGGGAGCCGCTCCGTCGGCACGGTGCCTTCGTACCAAAAGTCCACCACCTGCCCGAGCGCGTGCACGCCCGCATCGGTGCGGCCAGCGCCCCTGACAGGGGCGCCCAGGGCTTCCTCCAGCACCTGCTGGATCGTGACCTGGCCGGGCTGCCGCTGAAACCCGGCGTACGAGGTGCCATCGTAGGCAATTGACATGGCGAGGTGTCGACCCATCAGCGCACCACGACCAATACGGCGACGAGCGCAAGCATCGCCGCACCGGCCATGGCGTCAGCGGCACCAAGGTGGCGCTGACGCCACCTTGTCCGTCCCTCGCCGCCGCGGTAGGCCCGGGCCTCCATCGCCGTCGCCAGCTCGTCGGCGCGGCGGAAGGCGGAGACGAAGAGCGGCACGAGCAGTGGCACCATCGCGCGCATGCGCTGGCCGAGGCTGCCGTGCTCGAAGTCGGCGCCGCGGGCGGCCTGCGCCCGCATGATGCGCTCCGTCTCCGTCATCAGGGTCGGGATGAAGCGCAGGGCGATCGTCATCATCATGGCGATGTCGTGGGCCGGGACGCCCAGGCGGCGGAAGGGGTTGAGCACGCTCTCCATGCCGTCCGTCAGCTCGACCGGCGGGGTGGTCAGGGTGAGCAGGCTGCTGGCCATGAAGAGCAGCAGCAGGCGCACGGCCATCTGCAGGCCGAAGTCGATGCCCGGCCGGCTGATGGTGATGAAGCCGAGGATGCGGTACGCGACGGGACCCGGCGTCATCAGCGCGTTGAGGACCAGGGTGATGGCCACCAGCCAGAGGATCGGCCGCAGGCCGCGGATCACGGAGCGCACGGGCAGGCGGGCACAGAGCAAGCACCCGACCGCGAAGGCGACGAGGGCGGCCTGGCCTGCCCACGTCCAGGCCAGGAACAGGGCGATCACATACGCAAGCAGGATCAGGATCTTCGTCCGGGCATCGAGCCGGTGGATCGGGGAATCGCCCGCGATGTACTGGCCGATGACGGCTGCCTTAAACACGCGCGAGCACCTGGTCGACCGCCTCGTCCACCGTCAGGACCGAGCCGGCAAGTCCCAACAGATGCATCAGCCGCACGGGGTCCGGGGCCCGCAGGGCCCATCGCGCGAGCCGGCCCTCCTCCGCAAAGAGCGTGCGGGGCCTCTCGTCTGCGACGAGCCCCCCCGACGCCATGACCAGCACCCGGTCCATGCGGGCCGCCTCTTCCATCCGGTGGGTGACCAAGATGATGGTGGTCCGCTCGAGATCGAGGAGGCGTGCCAGCAGCTCCTCGCGCCCTTCCGGGTCGAGGCCCGCGGTGGGCTCGTCCAGCACGAGATGCCGCGGCCGCGTGGCCAGGACGCCGGCGATGGCCACGCGCCGCATCTGGCCTCCCGAGAGCGAAAACGGCGAACGGGACGCGAGAGCTGTCGGCAGGCCGACCATGGCCATGGCCTCTTCCACGCGGGGCTCCATCCCGAAGTTCTTGGGACCGAAGGCGATGTCGGCCTCCACGGTCTCCTCGAAGAGCTGGTACTCCGGGAACTGGAAGACGAGGCCGACCCGCCGGCGCACTTCCCGAAGGTCCGCCTTGCGGGCCCCGATGTCGATGCCATCGACGACCACCCGGCCCCGCTGCGGCTTCAGCAGGGCGTTGAAGTGCTGGACAAGGGTGGTTTTGCCCGACCCCGTCGCACCGACGATGGCCACACGCTCGCCGTCCCCGATGCAGAGGCTGACGCCGCCCAGGGCATCCGCGGCGCCGTAGCTGAATCTCAAATCCTCGACCTCAATCGGCATGGCGCATGAGCGGACGCAACGCATCCGCGAGGGCTTCCACCGTAACGAGGCCAGCGGGCAGGCGCAGGCCCCGCGCCCGCAGGGCCCGCGCGATCTGCGCGGCGGGCGGCAGCTCCAGGCCGCGATGCTCCCGGCTGAAGACCTCGTCTGGCGGCCCGTCGTCGACGGCGCACCCGGCTTCCATCACCACGACCCGCTCCGCCACCGCGGCCTCCTCCATGTAGTGGGTGATGAGGATCACCGTCATGCCACCGGCGTGCAGCCTGCCGATGACCTCCATCACTTCCTGGCGCCCATCCGGGTCGAGCATGGCGGTGGGCTCGTCCAGCACGAGAATACGGGGCTGCATGGCCAGCGCGCCCGCGATCGCGACCCGCTGCTTCTGCCCGCCCGACAGCTCATCCGGCGCATGGCGCCGGTAGGCGCCCATGCCGACAGCGGCCAGGGAGGCGTCCACGCGCGCCTTGATCAGCGCGGGCTCGATCCCCAGGTTCTCCGGCCCAAAGGCCACGTCGTCCTCCACAATGCTGGCCACGATCTGATTGTCGGGGTTTTGGAACACGAGGCCAACCCGGCGGCGGACCTCCCAGCGGGCCTCTGAATCGGCGGTGTCCAGCCCATCCACCAGCACGCGGCCGGACGTCGGCAGCAGCAACCCGTCCAGCAGCCGGGCCAGCGTGGATTTCCCGGAGCCGTTGGCACCGACGATGGCGGCGAAGGCGCCCGCAGGAACGGAGAGGCTGAGCCCGCCGACGGCGGGCGCGGCCTCTCCGTATGCGAACGTGACGTCCTGGAGATCCAGGATCGCGGGTTGCGCTGCGCTAAACGAGCTCGATGTAGACGACGGGCGCGCCGTCACCGACCCGCGTCCCCTTGCGGATGATCCGCGTGTAGCCGCCGGCCCGGTCCCCGTAACGGGGGCCCAGGGTGCTGAACAGCTTGCTGACCACGTCCTCGTCCTTGATGACGGCCAGGGCCTGCCGCCGCGCATGCAGGTCTCCGCGCTTGGCCAGGGTGATCATGTGGTCGGCGAGCCCGCGCAGCTCCTTGGCCTTGGCCTCCGTCGTCACGATCCGCTCGTGGCGCAGAAAGCTCGTCACCTGGTTGCGGAACAGGCTCTGCCGGTGGTTGCTCCGGCGGCCCAGCTTGCGATACAAGAGCGTCGTCTCCTCCACCACAGAAACGGACGCGTATGCATCCTGCATGGCCTTCGCCATCCATGGCTACGGGCGCGTCCGCCCAAATGCTACTCTTCGGAGGCCTTCAGGGCCAGGCCGAACTGCGTCAGCTTCTCCTCGACCTCTTCGAGGGACTTCCGGCCGAGGTTTCTGACCTTCATCATGTCCTCGGACGTCTTGTTGGTGAGGTCGCCGATCGTGTTGATGCCGGCCCGCTTCAGGCAATTGTAGCTGCGCACGGAGAGGTCCAGCTCGTCGATCGACATCTCGAGCAGGCGGTCCCGCTCGTCCTCGGGCTTGCTCGCCAACATCACGGCGCCGTTGCCGCTCTCGGTAAGGCCCACGAACAGGGCGAGGTGCTCGGACAGGATCATGGCGCCGCGGCTGGCAGCCTCCTCCGGCCGGATCGTGCCGTTGGTCCAGATCTCCAGGGTCAGCCGGTCGTAGTTGGTGACCTGGCCGACGCGCGTGTCCTCCACCGTGTAGTTCACGCGGCGGATGGGCGTGAAGATCGAATCCATGGGGATCACGCCGATGGGCTGGTCGGGCCGCTTGTTGCGGTCGGCCGGCACGTAACCGCGCCCCTTCTCCACCGTGAGCTCGGCGAACAGGCGCGCGTTCTTGTCCAGGGTGGCCAGGTGCAGGTCCGTGCTCAGGATCTCGACATCGGGGCCGGCCTTGATGTCCGCCGCCGTGACCTCGCCGCTGCCCTCGGCCTCCAGGCGCATCACCTGGGGCTCGTCGGTGTGGAGGCGAATGGACAGCTCCTTGAGGTTGAGGATGACATCCGTGACGTCCTCCATGACGCCGGGGATCGTGGAGAACTCATGCAGGACGCCGTCAAAGCGGACTGAGGTCACCGCCGCGCCGGGG
>JAJYVM010000292.1 GCA_021792015.1 Bacillota bacterium
CCCCCGCCCAGGCGGAGACGCAGGCTCCGGCCGCGGGTGCAAGTCCGGCACCCGTCCCGGCGACGCCTGTGGCTGCCGCGGCTCAGGCCCGGGCCTGGCCGCAGGCCCCGGTGCCCGCGCCGCACCCGGGGCCGGCCGCCGCTCAAGCCCCTGCCCAAGCCGCCGCCGCCGCTTACGCGCCCGCCCAAGCCGCTCACGCGCCGACCCCTGTGAAGGCCCCGGCCCTCGCGGCCCTGCAACCAACCCCGCAGTCCACCCTGCAACCGGCCCTGCCGTCCGCCGCGCCGCTCGCGCGCCCGGGCCTGCCACGCCCCGCCGATCCGGCGCCGCGCCCCGGCCTGCCGCCGATTGCCGCGGCCGCCGCCCAGGCACCGGCGCTCAGCGCCAGCGGCGACCGCTACCGGGCCCTGAAGACGCGCATCCAGCGCCGCCTGCTGGACGACGTGGACCCGGCGTGGTTTCTTGGCGGCCCGCTCCCCGAGGACCGGCGCCGCCACATCGCCGACCGCATTGCCCACTACCTGCGCGAGGAGCGGGTCAACCCGGTCGACCAGGCCGACGTCGCCCAGTCCCTCTTCGCCGAGATCCTGGGCTACGGCCCCATTCAGCCGCTGCTCGAGGACGAGGCGGTCGACGAGATCATGGTCAACGGGCCCCGCCACGTCTACGTGGAGCGCGGCGGCCGCCTGACCCTGACCGACGTCTCCTTCGAGGACGACCGCCAGGTCATGCAGCTGATCGAGAAGATCGTCGCGCCGCTTGGCCGGCGCATCGACGAGTCGAGCCCCATGGTCGACGCCCGCCTGCCCGACGGCAGCCGCGTGAACGCCGTGATCCCGCCCCTCAGCCTGAAGGGGCCGGCGCTGACGATCCGCAAGTTCGCCCGCCGCCCCCTTCAGGTCGAGGACCTGGTCCGCGGCGGCACCTTCACGGCCCAGATGGCCTCGTTCCTGCAGGTCTGCGTGCGCGGCCGCCTGAACGTCGTGGTCTCCGGCGGCACCGGCTCGGGCAAGACCACGACCCTCAACGTGCTGTCCTCCTTCGTGCCGCCCGACGAGCGCATCGTCACCATCGAGGACGCCGCCGAGCTGCAGCTGCGCCAGGACCACGTGGTCTCGCTGGAGACGCGCCCGAGCAACGCCGAGGGCCGGGGCGAGGTCTCCGTGCGCGATCTCGTGAAGAACGCCCTGCGCATGCGCCCGGACCGCATCATCGTCGGCGAGGTGCGCTCGGGCGAGGCCCTGGACATGCTGCAGGCCATGAACACGGGCCACGACGGCTCGCTGACCACCCTGCACAGCAACGGCCCCCGCGACACCCTGGCCCGCCTGGAGACCATGGTGCTGATGGCCGGCTTCGAGCTGCCCGTGCGGGCCATCCGCGAGCAGATCGCCTCGGCCCTGGACCTGATCGTGCACCAGGCCCGCGCCCGCGACGGCCGGCGCCGCCTGACGCACGTGACCGAGGTGCAGGGCATGGAGGGCGAGCACATCGTGCTGCAGGACGTGTTCCTTTTCGAGGAGTCGGCGGACGGGGGCGCCTTCCGCGCCACGGGCATGCGCCCGCGCTTCTCCGAGCGCCTGCAGGCCCAGGGCTTCGCGATCGAGGCGGCGGTGCTGGGATGACGCACGCGGTGGCGCTGATCGCGGCATTTTGTGCCGCCGCTTGTGCGGCGGCATCCGTGGTCCTCTGGCACGAGGCCAGCCGGGGCCCGCTCGCCCGCCGTCTGGCCGCCGTGGGCGGCGGCGATCCCACCCGGGCCACGCTCCGCGCCGTGCCCAAACCTGCCCCGGACCAGGCTGCGCCGGCCCTCGGCAGCCGGCTGCTGCGCCTTTTGGCCATGCGCCGGCGGGGGGATCCCCGGGCTGGGGCGCAGCCCAGCACCCTGGCCCTGCAGCTCCGCCAGGCCGGCCTGCGCCTGCGGCCGGAGGAGTGGCGGGGCATCGTGGCGGCCGTGGCGGCCTCCCTCGGCCTGGTCGGGCTGCTGCGCCTGGGCGTGATCGGAGCCCTGATGGGCGCCGGGGTGGGTGCCACCGTCCTGCGCCTCTGGCTGCGGTCGCGCGCGGCGGCCCGCCGTCGCGCGTTCGCGGAGCAACTGCCCGACGCCCTCTCCCTGATGAGCAACGCCCTTCGCTCGGGCCACTCCTTCCTGCAGGCCGCCGAGCTCTGCGGCCAGGAGCTGCCCGAGCCCGGCGGCGGCGAGTGGCGCCGCGTGCTGCATGAGAGCCGGGTCAACATCGCCCTGGAGGACGCCCTGGGCAACCTGCTGGCCCGGGTCGGCGGCGACGACCTCGACCTGATGGTGACCGCGGTGCTGATCCAGCGCCAGGTCGGCGGCAACCTGGCCGAGGTGCTGGACCGCATCGCCGAGACGCTCCGCCAGCGCGTGCGCCTGCGGGGCGAGGTGCGGGCGCTCACGGCCCAGGGCCGGCTCTCGGGCTGGATCGTCGGCATGCTGCCGGCGGCCCTGCTGGTGCTGGTCTCGCTCATCAACCCCAGCTACATGTCCCCGATGCTGGGGAGCACCTTCGGCCGGATCCTGCTCGCCGTCGCCGCCGCATTCGAGGGCATCGGCGCGCTGATGATCCGCAAGCTGATCAATATCGAGTTCTAGGAGGCGGATCGGGCATGCTGGCGCTGCTGCTCTGGCTGACGTTCATGACCGCCGCCTCGCTCGCGGCCCTGCTCATGGCGCCCAAGGCGCCGGCGGAGGTCGTCGTGGAGCGCGCGCGCGCCGCGGCCGGCCTGGGCGGGGTGGCCGTCGCGGCCGACCTGGACGAGGAGGATCTGCGGCGGCCCATGCTGGAGCGCACCATGCTCCCCGCGGTGCGCCGGCTGGGCACGGTCGTGCTGGGGATGACGCCGGAGCGGCGCCGCCAGAAGATGCAGGCGGCGCTGCGCGCGGCCGGCCACGACCTGGACCTGGGCGCCTGGCTGGCCCGGAAGGCGCTGCTGGCCGTGGTGCTGGCGGCCATGAGCGCCCTGGCCCTGCACGCCACCGGGTACTGGCCGGTGGTGTCCGGCTTCGCCGCGGTCCTGGGCTGGCGCTGGCCCGACGGCAACCTGGAGCGCGCCGGCAGGGAGCGCCGCAAGGCCATCGCCAAGGCCCTGCCCGACGTGCTGGACCTGCTCTGCGTCTCCGTCGAGGCCGGGCTCGGCTTCGACGGCGCCATGCAGAAGGTGGCCGAGAAGTTCCCGGGACCGGTCGCGGCGGAGTTCGGCGGCTACCTGCGCGACGTGCGCCTGGGGCAGGGGCGCGACGTGGCCCTGCGGGCCATGGCCCAGCGCTGCGCCGTACCCGAGCTGCAGACGACCGTGGCGGTCGTGATCCAGGCCGAGCGGCTGGGGGCTTCGCTGGCCCGTGTGCTGCGGGTGCAGTCCGACGAGCTGCGCGTGCGGCGCCGGCAGGCGGCGCAGGAGCGCGCCATGCAGATCCCGGTCAAGCTGATCTTCCCGCTGGTGCTCTTCATCTTCCCGGCCATCTTCGTGGTCCTGCTCGGCCCGGCGGCGCTGCACGTGATGACGATCTTCACGGGTCGATAGGTAGATCATTGCGATATGAAATAGTTTGTCGAATCCTGCGCAGAGGAAGGAGGCGTGAAGTGCCGTAAAGAAAGGAGGGCGCAACGCGAGACGGAGGCACACCCGGGGGAACCCGGGGTCGCAAAGCCACGGGCCCGACGGCGCGTCAGCGCCGGGGCCGCCGGGCTGCCGGTGCCGGTGGACCGCAAACCACCGTCATGGAGCCTTCGCCTCGGCCGGCGGAGGCTTTTGCATTTGGCCGGCGCGGCGCCGCACCCGCCCCGCGGGTGGGTCCCTGCCGCGTCGGGCCCGGAAGGGGGGAGCAGGCTTGCTCCGCCGGCATGCCCTGCGATCCGCGTGACACGGGAGGCGATTCCAGGTGGCATACGATGTGGCGGTCGGCGCGAGCCAGAACCAGCTCAACAGCGTGGGCGCGGTGATCTACAAGCAGCTCTATCCCCAGCTGTTCACGGGAGCGGTGGACGTGCCGACCCTTGGCCTCAAGGTCGCCTATGACGTGCAGCAGGCGCCGGCCGTCAACCTGAGCCCACCCCCGCCCCAGCTCACCGCCCACGTGGCGGACCGGCTGGGGCAGGCGCTGGCGGCGGCCGTGCGGCCCACCCCCGAGCTCGTGGCGGCGGCCATGGACAGCGTGATCCTCTTCAGCGTGACGGCGCCGCAGATCGCGATCACCCTGACCGCGGCGGACGGCAAGACCACCAAGCTCACCATCGCCGCCACGGCCCTCTGCCAGGCGGACATCGACCCCGCCAACGGGCAGGTCAAGCTGACGGCCCTGCACGTCTCGATCCCCCAGTGGACGGATCCCACCGTCCAGTGGGTCCTCGACAACGTGATCACGCCTGAGGTGCTCAAGATCCTGAACCAGTACCTGGCGGGGGTCGCCCTGCCCCAGCTGAGCATCGCGGGCGTTGACCTGAACGTCCCGTTGGTGGCGATTGAGAACGCCGAGATGATTGCCCTCACCACGCTGAAGGGCAGCGCCCCGCCCACCCCGCCGCCGGCGGGAACGGCCTGGCCGTCGGCACCCTTCTTCGCGCTGCTGAGCGCGGCCGCCGCCGACGCGGCCGCCGCCTATCAGGTGCAGCAACTGAACCCGCGCTTCCAGGACAACGGGTCGGCGTCGTGGACGGTCTTCTCGGTCAACTGGGGGTATAACCTCACGCTCGGCGACCCGAGCATCGGGATCGGCAGCGGCGGCTACCACCTGCGTCTGCGTCTCTCCGGCGGCGTGAACGCGGGCCTCGGGGCGGACCTGGGGTTCCTGCACCCGCACGTCGACTTCGGTGTGGGCTTTTCCACCAACCCCGATCCGGGCGGCAGCATCGGACTCTCCGTCAATGAGGGCAACACGATCGTCGTCAACATGCAGCGCGTGGACGCGTTCGGGATCGCCGTGCACATCGACGGCCTGCCGGGCTGGGCCAACACAGCCATCGGCTGGGTGACCTCGACGATCACGGGCGGCCTCACCAGCACGCTCGTGCCGGCGGTCAACGCCTTCATCGGCCGTCTGAGCTTCGGCGTGTTCACGATACCGAGCGTGGCCGTCAACGCCGGTCCGGTCCACGTGCGGGTCGTGCCCGCCGGCCTGCGGGTCGGCGACTTCAGCGGCATGGTGGCCGCGACGGGCGAGCTGCAGGTCCAGCCCGCCTGAAGGGCCCGGGGTGCAGCGGGCAAAGATCCGCCCGCTGCACCCTTCACCTGCCGCCGGCGGGCCGCGTAGCGTGGTCCATGCAGCCGACGCTGACGGGTGAGGTCGTCACCCCACACGACCCGAGCTATCCGGCCGCCCGCATGGACTTCAACCG
>JAJYVM010000293.1 GCA_021792015.1 Bacillota bacterium
CGAAGCGGAGGATGCCCGCCAGCACGTTGCTGACCAGGGCAATCAGCAGATCGCCGATGATCAGGCTGAGCTTCAGACGGCCGATCGCGAGGTTCATGCGGACCTCCAAATGGCTTGCGCGCCCAGCCGCGCGGACACCACGCCCGCCCTGCCCCGCGGCCGAGGCGGCGGCGCCCCCGGGCGGTGGGAACGCCAACCTGACCGCGTCAGGCCTGTGGCAAACGGCCATCCCTGGCGTTGAGTGCTGCCGTGAATCGTCATTCCTAAATTCGGCAGCCTTTGACCAAATCCTTCAGCTTTGGCCGATTGTGCCAGGATGTATCCCGTCCGAGGATTGCGGTGCGTCAGGGCGAAAAACAGCGACAGGGCCGGTCGATGGGAGGGTGTCGGCTGTGCGCATCGGGCTCCAGTTCCCCCACCGGATCGTCGGTTCGGATCCGGCGGCCGTCCTCGGCTTCGCGCAGGGAGCGGAGGACTCGGGCTTTGACTACCTGTTCGCGTTCGAGCACGTGGCGGGGGCACACCCCGACCGCTTCCGCGCTGTGGACACCGGCTTCCGCTCCCCGCCCTACCTGTACGACGATCCCTTCCACGAGCCGTTCACCCTGTTTGCCTTCCTGGCCGGCGCCACGCGCCGGATCGAGTTCACAACCACCGTCCTCGTCCTGCCGCAGCGCCAGACGGTCCTGGTCGCCAAGCAGGCAGCCGAGGTGTCGATCCTGAGCGGTGGCCGCCTGCGGCTCGGCGTCGGCGTCGGCTGGAACCACGCCGAGTACGAGGCGCTTGGCGCCGACTTCCATTCGCGCGGCCGCCGCGTCGACGAGCAGGTCACCCTGCTGCGCAGGCTCTGGACGGAGCCGCTCGTCTCATTCCACGGGCGCTGGCACAACCTGGACCGCATCGGGATCGCCCCGCTGCCCCAAGCGCCGATTCCCGTCTGGATCGGCGGCGGACTGGGGACGGCGACCCTGCGTCGCGTGGCCCGGCTGGGGGACGGCTGGATGCCGATGGGCCTCGGCGCCGCGCCGGACGAGGTCGTGGCGAGGGTGCGGACCTTCCTTGCGGAGGCCGGGCGCGCGCCTTCCTCGCTGGGAATTCAGGGTGCGATCGGCATGGCGGGCGGGCCGGCGGAATGGGTGGCGGCGGCCAGGGCGTGGGAGGGGCTCGGCGCCACCCACCTCAGCATCTCGATCGGCGACCAGGACCCGCCCGTCAGCGCCATGGAGCGCCTGAAGCGGGCGAGCGAAGTGCGGCGGGCGCTGAAGGAGGAGTTGGGCTACTGACGGGAACCCGGTGGTCGCGCGCGGGCGGTCGTGCGCCGGCGACCCCGCCGCGCGCGGCCCCGGCCGAGCGCGCTGCGGTCAGGCGCACGCCGGCCTCACTGGCCGGAGCGGCGCTCCAGCACCTCGCGCTGCCGCCTGTACTCGGCCTCGTCCAGCTTCTCCATGCGGTAGTCATATTCGAGCTCAGCCAGCATGCGCAGCGCCTGCTCCTGCTCCGCGCCCTCGGCGGGCCCGGACGCACCGGCGCGGGTCGGACGCAGCAGCGGCCGCGCGATGGCCAGCATCACGAGGCCCACCAGGCAGAGCCCGATCACAAAGCTCAATCGTTGCCGCCTGGGGCCGGCCCGGTGTCCACGGTCGCGGCGGCCACCACCGTTCGCTCACGGGCCGTGCGGCTGGGCGCCGCCGGATCGGCGGCTCCTTCCCGCAGGAGATCGCCGCGTCCGGCACCTGCGGCCAGCCGCCGGCGCTCAGGCCACATGGCCCAGATCGTGCCGGCCATGAGGAAGGCCTGCCCGATCCAGATCCAGGCGACGAGCGGGTTGATGTGAATGATGAACGTCGCGTCGCCGTTGGGGTCCTGCGCGGCGAGGACGATGTACAGGTCCTCCTCGAGCGACGAGCGCAGGCCCACCTCGATGCGGGGCGTCGTCTTCGTGCTTCCGTAGAAGACGTCGGCCGGAACCACGCTTCCAACGACCCGGCCGCCCTGCAGCAGCTGCAGGGGTGCCGTGAAGACCTTGTCGATGGTGGTGCGGTAGGCGCTGGGTCCGACATACCGGAGGGTGAAGCCGCCGTACGTCGTGGTCTGCCCGGGCTTGAGCGTCACCTGCTCCTGGCGGCTGTACGCGGTCGAGCCGGCGAAGCCGATCACCATGAGCGCGATGGCGATGTGCACCAGGTAGCCGCCATAGCGGTGGCGGTTGTGGCTGAACAGGCGCAGCGCGTTACGCAGCGGCGGGTCGCCGCTGATCTGCGACCGCACGCGCAGCGCGCGGCCGGCATCGGCGAACACCGTCGCGATGGCGAAGATGGCGACGGTGGTGGCCAGCAGCGCACCGGGCTGGTGGACGCCGAGAGCCGCCGCCACCAGCAGAAAGCCGGCCGCGATCAGACCCGGATAGAGGAATGTCCGCCGCAGCGTCGTCAGCTTCGCGCGCCGCCACGCGATCAGGGGAGCCACGCCCATCAGCAGGACCAGCACGATGCCGAGCGGCGCCATGACGCTGTTGAAGAACGGGGGCCCGACCGTGATCGCCTCGCCCTCGACCGCCTGGGTGATCAGGGGAAAGATCGTCCCCCAGAGCACGGCGAAGGCGGCCCCGAGGAACAGCACGTTGTTGAAGAGGAAGGCCGCTTCCTTGGAGACCACGGACTCCAGCTCGTGCTCGTTTCTGAGCAGGTCCCAGCGGTCGAGGATCAGCCACGCCGCAAAGACGGCGACGATGCCGATGAAGGCCATGAACCACGGACCCAGGCCCGAATTGGCGAAGGTGTGCACGGAGTTGACGATGCCGCTCCGCGTCAGGAACGTGCCGAAGAGGGTCAGAAGGAACGTGAGGCTGACGAGCAGCAGGTCCCAGAACTTCAGCATGCCGCGCCGCTCGTCGATCATCGACGAGTGGATGAAGGCCGTACCGGTCAGCCAGGGTAGAAAGGATGCGTTCTCGACGGGATCCCAGCCCCAGTAGCCGCCCCAGCCCAGTTCGCCGTACGCCCAATGGGCGCCGAGCAGGATGCCTGTGCCCAGGAAGAAGAACGCGAGCAGGGCCCAGCGACGCGTGACGCGGATCCAGGCCACGCCGCGGGCCCTCGCCAGCAGCGCGCCCATGGCGAACGCAAAGGGGACCGCAAAGCCGACGAAGCCCGTGTACAGCATGGGCGGGTGGATCGCCATGTACCCGTTCTGCAGCAGCGTATCCAGTCCCACGCCGTTGGCCGGGGCGATCGACGACGCCACGATCGGCCGGGCCGCCGTGTTCAGCAGGTACAGGAAGAATACGGTGACGCCGGCCAGGATGGCGGTCGCGTACGGGATGATGGGTGCCGCCTCGGGGTCGCGCGAGCGCGAGGCCACGAACATCCAGATGCACAGGATCAGGCACCAGAATAAGAGCGAGCCCGCGTTGCCGCCCCAGAGGGCCGTGAACTTGAACAGGAGTGGCTGCTTGAGGTCGGAGTGATGGGCCACGTACTCGATGGCGAAGTCGTTGGTCAGGAACGCGTACCAGAGGCTGCACGCGGCCGTGGCCACCAGGACCAGCACAACGCCCACGCTGCGCATGCCGGCGCGCACCAGCCGCGCGCCGGGCGGCTCCCCCGCGGTAGCGTCCGCGTGGCTGGCTGCCGCCGGCAGCGACCCTTCGCCCACGGCAGCGGCAAGACCGGCCTGCCGTGCCGCGGCAGCCGTGGCCAGAGCCTGGCGGCGAAGGCCGACGGCCAGAGCCGCGACCGCAAAGATCGCGACGGGGAGCGCCAAGGCCAGGGCCATCTGGCCGAGCATGGTGACCGCGTTCAAAAGCGCGGGCATCTCCTTTAAACAAACGCAATCGCGCGCCGGAGCGCGGAAGCGACGGCTGTAGCGTACCACCGGCGGCCGGGCCGGACAACGCGCCGGACCCCACCGCGGCCGGCGCTGGAATCAGGCGGGAAGGATGCGGCCGGTCGGTGGCGGGGCTCGGGAACCCCGCCCAACCCGGACCCGCACCGCGTGCACGTTGTGAACGGCCCCCGCGACGCGGGGGCCGTCGCAAGCACGCCACCTGCGCGCGCTACCCCGAAGCGTAGAGGTCCGAGCCCTCCAGATGACGCAGGGCCCAGCCCGCCGCCTCCACGCGGTTGCCCACGCCCAGCTTGCGCAGGATGCTCTTCAGATGGGCCTTGACGGTGTTCTCGCTGATGTCGAGGGCGGCCGCGATCTCCTTGTTGGTGGCGCCGCGCGAGAGCAGGCGCAGGACCTCCTCCTCGCGGGAGGACAGGCCGGCGGTGCGGGCGGGGCCGGCCGGCGCGGTACCGAGGCCCAGGGCGGCCAGCACGCGGCCGGCCATGCTGCCTGGGACCGGCCGCTCACCGCGGCAGACATCGCGGATGGCATCGTAGAGGGACTCCGCCGGGCTCGACTTCAGCAGGTAGCCGGCGGCGCCCCGGCGCATGCTCTCCTTGAGATGGCCGTCCTCGGTGGAGACCGTGAGCATCACCACGCGCGTGTCGGGCACCTCGCGGGCGATCTCGGCCGTGGCCCAGAGCCCGTCGCCGCCCGGCATGTGGATGTCGAGCAGCGCGACGTCCGGGCGCAGGCGCACGGCCTCAGCGACCGCCTCGCCCCCCGTGGCCGCCTCCCCGACCACCTCGAAGTCGGCCTGCGCGTCCAGGAGCTCGCGGATGCCCTGCCGCACCAGGGCGTGGTCGTCAGCCAGCAGCACGCGGATGCGCCCGCCGGCGTGGGGGGCGGGGACCGGCACGCCAGGGTCGGGGCTCGGCTCGGGATGGGGCGTCATCCAACCGCATCCTCTCGTTGAAGCGAGACAACCGGGGCCGAGACGGGCACACCGCGGATGGCCTGAGCGGGCAGGCGCAGCACAACCTCGGTGCCGTGCCCGGGCGCCGAGCGCACCTCGACCGTGCCGCCGACCGCCTCGGCCCGCTCGCGGATTCCGGCGAGGCCGAAGTGGCCCACGCCGGGAACCTGCTGGGGATCGAAGCCGCGCCCGTCGTCGCGGACGGTGAAGGTCAGCCCGCCCGAGTCCTCCGCGACGCGCACGTGCACGCCGTGGGCGCCCGAGTGCTGGCGCACGTTGGACAGGGACTCCTGCAGGATCCGGACGACCTGGATCTCCGCCTCGTCCGCCAGCTGGATCTCGCCGTCGGGGGCGACCAACTCCGTCTCGATGTCGTTCAGCCGGCTCCAGGTGTGGAGGTACTCGGCCAGGTGGGCGAGGAAGTCCTCGCCGTGGCGCCCGGATGCCGCGCGCAGGTCGACGATGGCCTGCCGCACGTCGCCGAGGGCCTCGACGGCGGCGCGGCGGATGTCCTCCAGGCCGGACAGGACGGGCGGCCAGCGGCCACC
>JAJYVM010000294.1 GCA_021792015.1 Bacillota bacterium
GACGAGAACCGCAGTGCCGTCTGGATGGCGGACGTCGCTGCGGCACCCGGCACCCTCGCCCGGCAGGTCACGGCGGGCACCGCCCGCGACCGCTCCCCGACCTGGTCGCCCGACGGCAGCCACCTGGCCTTCATCTCCGACCGGGCCGACGGCCGCGCCCAGATCCACATCCTGCCGGCTGCGGGCGGCGAGGCCCGCCGCATCGAGACCGACGAGGCGGTCCAGGGCGGGCTCTGCTGGTCCCCCGACGGCAGCACCCTCGCCTTCGTGGCCCGCGTCTGGAGCAAGCCCGAGGGCTGGACCCCCTACCCCGGCGCGCCCGAGGGTGACGCCGACCGCGCCCGCGCCCTGGCCGCCCCCCGCGGCAGCCAGGCCAACGGGGCGAGCCAGCCGCCCAAGCCCGCCTCGGACGTCAAGGTGATCACGCGCCTGCTCTACCGGATGGACGGCATCGGCGAGTACGGCGACCGCCGCAACCACGTGTTCACGGTCCCCGCGGACGGCTCGGCCAAGGCCAGCCGCCTGACGGACGGCGACTTCGACCACGCCGCGCCCGCCTTCTCCCCCGACGGCCGCCACGTGGCCCTGACCGCCAACCGCCGCCCCGGCGATGCCGCCGACCTGGCCAACCACATGGACCTGTGGGTGTTCCCCCTGGCCGGCGGCGCCAGCGCCAACCCCAACGCCAACACCGGCGCCGACGGCCCGACCCTGCTCCTGCAGGGCGACGGCCCCGTCATGAACCCGACGTGGTCCCCCGATGGCCGCCACATCGCATTCGTCGGCCATGACGGCCATGCGGGCCGCAAGACCGCGGCGGCCTGCTGGGTGGTGGCCTGGGACGGCGCGGACGCGCCGGCCAAATCGTTCGCCGATGCCCGCTGCCTCAGCGGCGCGCTCGACCGCCCCGCGGCCTACTCCGGCTCGTCCGACCTCCGCCAGCAGGCCGCCTCCCAGCCCGCCTGGTCCGCCGACGGCCGCCACGTGTACTTCCCCGTCAGCAGCGAGGGCGACACCCTCATCTACCGCGCCGGCCTCGACGGCGGCGCCCCCACCGCCCTCACCCCGGCCGCCGGCCCCGACGGCCGCACGCTCGCCGGCTTCTCGCTCGCCGCGACCGGTGCCCTGGCCTACATCGCCGGCGATGCCGTGACGGCGGACGAGGTCTTCGCCCTGGCGCCCGACGGGCGGGAGAGCCGCCTCTCCGCCATCAACGCCCCGCTGCTGCAGGAACTGCACATCCAGCCCGTGCGCCGCTTCCGTTACGAGGGCGCCGACGGCGCGCCCATGGACGGGTGGTTCATCCCGGCCGTGGGGGTGCCCGCCGGCCGCGCGGCCCCGTGCGTGCTGAGCATCCACGGCGGCCCGCACGGGATGTACGGCAACGCGCTGCAGTTCGGCATGCAGCTCTACGCGGCCAGCGGCCTCGCCGTCCTCTACACCAACCCGCGCGGCAGCGAGGGCTACGGGCAGGCCTTCGTGGACGCCGTCGCCGGGGATTGGGGCGGCAAGGACTACGTGGACATCCAGAAGGGCCTGGACCATGCCATCGCCCAGGGCTGGGTCGACGGGGCGCGCTGCGGCGTGACCGGCTGGTCGTATGGCGGCTTCATGACCTCGTGGACCATCACGCAGACGGACCGCTTCCGGGCCGCCATCGCCGGCGCCATCGTCGCCAACCGCCACTCCTTCTACGGCACGAGCGACATCGGCGTCCACTTCGGCGAGAGCGAGTTCCCTGGCAGCCCCTGGGAGAACGAGGAGGGTCACCTCGCGCGCTCGGCCCTGCGCTTCGCCACGCGCGTCAGCACGCCCGTGCTGTTCCTGCACGGCGAGGCGGACCTGCGCTGCCCGGTGCCGCAGACGGAGGAGTTCTTCACCGCCCTGCGCCGCCAGGGCAAGACGGCCGTGATGGTGCGCTACCCCGGCGAGTTCCACGGGCTGCAGAAGCCGCGGCACAAGGCCGACCGCATGGCCCGCTCGGTCGCCTGGTTCAAGCACCACCTCGAAAAATAAAAGGGCGGATTTGGTGGGGCCGGCGCGTACGCGCCGGCCCCGGAAGGGCCAGCAAGCAGCCACGGGGTGCGCCGGGGCGGGTGCCGGATGCCTCCGCACACGGCCGGGATGCCCCTGTAGGGCGTGCCGCCGGACCCCGGCTGCGCCGGGGGCGGGTGCCGGCCGCCCCGCCTGACGGCGTGCCGCCCGGCCACCGGGACGCCAGGCCCCCGTCCTGCGGCCAGGGCCCTGCGGATGCCCACCGCGCGGCCGGTGCGCGCGCTGCCCGTCATGGCCGGCGGCAGGCTTCTGTGCTAGGATATTTCGTATGGCGAAGCGAGCGCCGCTGCCGGAGGGGATCGCGCGGCTCATCGCCGTGCGCACGCTCCGCAGCGTGGCGCAGGGTGCCCTGGGCGTGGCCTTCCCCCTCTACCTCGTGCGACTTGGCGTCTCCACGGTGGCCATCGGCGCGCTGTTCACGGCGGCCGCCGTCGCCAGCGCCGCCCTGACCCTGGCCGTGGGCCTATTGGCCGACCGGTGGGGGCGCAAGCCCTTCATCGTCGCCTTCGCCGTCCTGACGGCCCTGGCCGGGGGCGTGCTGCTGGCCTCCCGCAGCTTCTGGGCACTGGCGCCGGTGGTGGTGCTGGCCGGCATCGGCCGCGGCGGGCTGGGCATCGGCGGCGGCCAGGCCGGCGCGTTCGCCCCGGCCCTGCAGGCCATGATGGCCGAGAAGTCCGGGGATGCGCGGCGCACGCCGATCTTCGCGCTCGCCTCCGGCATCAGCGCCTACGCCTCGGCCGGCGGCGCCCTGCTCAGCGGCGCGGCCGACTGGCTGGCGCGGCCGTCAGCGCCCCTGCTCGGCTACCAGGCGCTGTTCGCCATGACGCTGGCCGTCGGGCTGGCCATGATCATCGTCCTCCACCCCCTGCGTGAGGCGCCGCGCGCCCCGCGGCCGGCGGGACGGCAGGCGGTGCTGAGCCGCGCCTCCTGGGCGGCCGTCGGCAAGCTGTCGCTGGCCGGAGGCCTCAATGGCCTCGGCATGGGCTTCGTCACCGGCTTTTTGCCCATCTGGTTCAACCTGCGCTTCGGGGTGGGCGTGGCCGCCGTCGGCGCCCTGATGGCGGGCGTCGGCCTGCTGGCGGGGCCGGCCTTCGCCCTGGCGAGCCGGGTGGCGCGGCGCTGGGGCGAGGTGCGGGCCATCACCTTCTTCCGCGGCATCGCGCCGTTCCTGCTGGCCGCCATGCCCCTGGCGTCCAGCTTCACGGCCGCCGCGGCCGTCTACGTGGCGGCCATGGCCTTCACCATGGCGCCCATGCCCATCCGGCAGTCCTTCGCCATGGGGGTCGTGGAGGAGCGCGAGCGGGCCTCGGCCACCGGCATCCGCGCCACGGCCGTCCGCCTGCCCTCGGCCGTCAGCCCGACCCTGACCGGCTACCTCCTCGACGTCGGCGACCTGGGGCTGCCGCTCTGGCTGATGGCCGGCTGCATGGCGCTCAGTGCCGCGCTCTACTACACCTTCTTCCAGGAGCGGGACCTCATGGCCGGCAGGGTGGTGGCGGAGGCGGGTCGAAGCGCACCCGCGGGGTGAGCGGGATCGCCGAGCCCATGGCTGGCCTTTTTGACTTCCTGCGGCTGCCGTCGCTCTCGACGACCGGCCAGGGCGTCGCCGAGACGGCGGCCTGGCTCTGCGGCCAAGCGCAGGCGCTGGGCGCCGAGGCGGACGTGTACCCGACGGCGGGGCATCCCGTGGTCGCCGGCGTCTTTCCGGGCGGCCCCCGCACCATCCTGCTGTATGGCCACTATGACGTGCAGCCACCGGAGCCCCTCGAGCTGTGGGAGAGCGACCCCTTCGCGCCCACCCTTCGGGACGGCAAGATCTACGCCCGGGGCGCCACCGACGACAAGGGGAACCTCTGGGCCGCGCTCGTCGCCGCCTCGCACAATCCGCCGGTGACGGTCAAGTTCGTCTTCGAGGGCGAGGAGGAGGTGGGAAGCCCCAACCTCCTGCCGTTTCTGCGCGCCCACCGCGACATGCTCGCCTGCGACGCCTGCGTCCTCTGCGACCGCGGCATCCACGAATCCGGCCGCGGCCAGCTCTACCTCGGCAACAAGGGCATGATCCACGTCGAGCTGCGGGCCACGGGTCCGAAGCGCGACGTGCACAGCAGCCAGGCGCATCGCAGATGCGCCCATTCGTCGGGCGAAGGCTCGCACCCCTGCCGTGGCGGACATGGCGGAGAGCCCTTTCGATCCCGCGCCGTACGTCGCCACCGGTGGAGGCGACCACGCTCCGGACGATCCAGCAGCACAAATGCTGTACGAGGCGGCTTGCAACATCTCGGGTGCGGCTCGGCAGGCACCGAGCAACTAGCCCATCATCCCGCCCACGGCCTTCGCGAAGGTGGACGTGCGGCTGGCTCCAGGCAGGATCCGCGGTCGAGCACCGCCCAGGTCGCGGAGCGGTGTGGCAGCGTCGACGGCACGATCGACACCACGATGCGACCGCATCGGGCGTCCGGAGACCACAGGGCGAATCGGTCCGCCAACCAGGCTCCGCACCGGCCACGACCGCGCAGACGTCCTCTGTCCGCATGTGGACAGGCGGAACCTCCGCGCTCGATCGCCGACACGGCGGACCTACCGGTCTGTTCCATCGACCTTGCAGTCGCTTCGCACTTACAAACCCGCCCGCGGGAAACCTCGAATTGGGCGCCTTCGGCGCCGGAGGCCTGAGCGATGGAAGTCGCCGATGTGCTGATGGAGGCCATGGCCCGGCGCGGCATCACCAACCTGTGGTTCACCTCTGGCACGGAACTGGGCTTTTTCCAGGAGGCCTACCAAAAGGCGAGGGCGGAGGGCCGCCCGACGCCGACCCTGAGGACCTGCCCGCATGAGCACGTGGCGCTCGCGGCGGCGGGCGGCGAGAGCCGGGTCACGGGGCGGCCCTCCGCCACGGCCGCCCACGTCGACGTCGGGCTGATCAACGCCGGCGGCGCCATTCACAACGCCTTCCGCGGCGGCTACCCCGTGCTCATGATGTCGGGGTATGCTCCCTCCGCCCCGCCCGGAAGCCGGCGCGGCGCCCGCGATTCGTACATCCAGTGGCAGCAGCAGCTGCCGGACCAGGGCCAGATCGTGCGCCCGTACATGAAGTGGGACCACCGCCTGAATGCCTGGGACGACCCGGACCTCGTGGTCGGGCGGGCCGTGCAGATGATGCTGTCCGCCCCCCAGGGCCCGGCCTACCTGGCCCTGCCGCGTGAGGTGACGATGGCTGAGGCGGCGCCTCCGGCGCCGCCTCAGCCGCTGGCCCCTGTGACCCTGGGCGCCCCGGATCCCG
>JAJYVM010000295.1 GCA_021792015.1 Bacillota bacterium
CCGGAGAGGGGTGCTGGCGCGGGAGCGCGGAGGCGCCTCGATCCTTCCGCGCCCGCGCCATCGGTGTTCGCCCGGCTGTGGGACTGGCTCACCGTGGAGGTGTCCGACGAGCAGGAGCCGGTTGATGCGGCGCCTGACGACTGGGCATCGGTCAGCGGGCCGTGGTCGGCAGGGGTTGAAGACCCGCTCGGGTCGACGCTCCCGATTCCGCCCCTGAATGAGTCCGCGTTTGCGCAGGCTGGGTTTGACACGGAGGACCTGCAGGCGAGCCGTCAAGGCCACGAGCGGATTTCCGACGCGGACGGCCCCCGCACGGACACGGGGGACCGCCGCACCACGGCCCTTACCGGCCGGAACATGCGGAGCGAGGCGCTTGTTCAGCCGGCGGCGAGGTCTCGCCGCCGGGCGCTGGCCGCCGTGGCCCTGCTCGCCCTCTGCGCCATCGCGGTGCTGGCCGTTCGAGCGGGTTACAGAGGCCCTCGCCCCACCACGGTAACCGCGAGCCCCGTGGCCGCGACCCCGGCGCACACCACCTCCGCGACGGCACGGCCCTCATCGGCTGCCGGCACGGCGGCGGCCACGCCGTCGCGACCCGATTGCGCAGCGATGAAGATGCAGCCGGTGCCCTCTGGCGCGCCTGCCGGCCACCCGGTCGTCCAGGGGCTCTGCTACACGCTGGGCGGAGGCACGGCGTGGCTCGTCGGCTGCGCACCCGGCTTCCAGACGGCCTGCGACCCGTCGCTTCAGGCCGTGATCGACTGCCTGCGCCAGGTCGGCGCCAAGCAGCAAGGGGCCATCGACGAGCGCAACGTGCTGGCCTGCGACGTGCCGGTGGGCTCAACCTCCGGCGGCACGTAGCGGGCGCTGGGCGGAACCAGCCTGGAGCGGACCCGGTTCCGTCATCGCCGCATCCGCCCGTGGCAGTCCCAGTGCGCATGGGCTGGTACCGGCCCCGGCACGACACCATGAAGCGCCAGCCGCTGGACCCGTTCCACATCGAGCGGGCCATTTTGTCCTTCGATGTCGGCACCAACCCGGGCGTGTTCAACGCGGACTTCGCCATCGAGCCCGCCGCGCCATCAACGACTGAAACATCGAGTACTGGCTCGGGATGGGCGATCCGCGCCTCTACAGCGCCATCCTGGTGCCGACCCGGACGCCCGAGGCCGCGGCGCGGGAGATCCGCCGCGTGGCGCCCCGTCACAGCCGCCTCGCCGAGGTGCTCCTGGTGTATAGCGGGCTGGGCAAGCCGTTCGGCGACCCGGCCTACGATCCCGTCTACGCGGCGGCGGCCGAGGTCGGGCTGCCCATCGCCCTCCACGTCGGCGCCGAGCTCACCTGCGGCGCCGGCAGGGCCATGATTGGCGGGATGGCCGGCTCGCGCCTGGAGATGCATGCGGTCGCGTCCCAACCCAGCCTGCACCGCCCCGTCAGCCTCATCACCCATGGCACCTTCGTGAAGTACTCGAGCCTGAAGCTGATGCTGAGCGAGGTGGGCGTGGCGTGGATCCCGTGGCCGATGTTCGCGCTGGATGCGCAATACCCGATCCTGCGGGTGGAGAGCCCCTGGGCAAGCAGCTTCCCAGCGAGACCTTCCGCCAGCACGTGCGGGTGACGTCGCAGCCATGCGAGTTCCCCGACCAGCCGAAACGGCTGATCGAGCTGCTGGAGCGCTTGGACGGACATCGAGGACCTGCTCTGCTTCTGCACGGACTACGCGCACTGGGACGAGGCGGCGTGCTGGTTTGCCGGCCACCACATCCATGTCGGGTCCCTAAGCGAGGTGACCTCCTCTTTCCATCCCGACGATTTGGCTGGCAACCTCGCCGCGGTACGCGAGGCCGCGCGTCAGGCGACTGGGTCGTGGTTCAAATCCACAGCCACGGTGGTTCAAATCCACAGCCACGATGCCCTGCCCGACCGCGACCGCCCGCCGGCCGGCCTCCGCGAGTTCTGCCACGCCTGCATCGACGCCGGCGCCCACACCGTGATCGGCCACGGGCCCCACTGCACCCGCGGCATCGAGATCTACCGCGGCTGGCCCATCCTGTATAGCCTGGGGGACTTCTTGATCCAGAACGAGACGACGCCACCCCTGCCCGACGGCGCCTACCGCATCTTCAACCCTCTTCGATGCGCGATCTGACCGCGACCGTCGCGGCTTTCCAACCGACCCGCTGGTGTGGCAGACGGTCCTGCCGCTCCTGACCCTGGGCGTCAACTGGGCCGGACCCGACGGCGTGCACGGCGCGGCCTCCCCGAGCCCGCTGTGGGCGAGGAGGCCGAGGCCATCATGAGCCGGGTCGTGACCCTGTCGGCGGCATTCGGGACGTCCCTCCGGCGGCAGGGTGGGGAATGAGTATGGGTTCCGACGCTATCCGGTCGCCGCGCCAACGTCGAGCGAGGGCCGGCCAGCCCGCGGGGAGCGATGGAAGCACGGCTGGGCGCAGTCCAACTCGGGGTACTCCAAGAGGGGGCAGCGCGGCTGAGCGTCATGGCCGTCACGGCTGCCGCCCCGCGGGGCCATGAGGAGGCCGGCCCGGCAGCGGGCGCGCCCCTGGTTGTCGAAGTAGATGCCTTCGATGGTGGCTTCTGGCGCCGCCAGCGCGGCACGCGAGTCGATGGTGGCGGCCCGGACCTGGATCGGGCTGCGAACCCCGCCCGCGAGGGCGGCGGGCGCAGTTGCGGGCTCAAGGCTGCCGACGACGGCAGAGAGCAGCAGGCATACCAGCCCCGCCGCCAACGCGATCACGCCGCTGGCCAGAAAGATCACGGTCGCGCTGCAGACTGCTCCGGCGACGATCATGAGCCATCCAACGCCACGCAGCCGGGCGGCCATCACGGTCATCCCTTCCGCGGGAACGTCTTGGGGCCATGCGGGGCCAAGGATCCCGGTGCATCCGACCATCCGTCCCCGGCCGACCGGCCGCCATCGCCGGGTGAATGCACCCCGATCGTAGCCCCCGAACGGACGGCGTCGACACGTCCAATGGGGCGTGTTTGCATGGGCCAAACGGACCGGCCAAACGGACCACGGGTGAGATCCGCGAGATCTGCGGGCGGCGGCGGTATGCTTCACGAGCCTTTCCCTCCCGGGGGATTGCCGGACGGGCGCCGGCGCGCCTCGCGGCGTGGCGGCCGAGTGGGGCTGCGCCACAGGCCTGAACACGCTGATCGCCGCGTGTCTTCTGCGACATGGCGGCCTCCCGAACGCGCATGCGCGAGCCGCTGCCAGATAGCTCGACCCGGTGAGGCTGTCGTGCGCGAGAGGGATTGAACCTCCGCTGACGACCGCTGGATTGAGTAATATGGCATCATCGGTGGTGACAAGACTGATGGCGAAAATGGTGCGCACCACGCTGGCGCTGCCGGAGGACGTGCTGGCGGCGGTGGACCGAGCGGTTCGCGAGGGCAAGGCGAGAAGCCGCGTGGCGTGGATCACCGAGGCTTTGCGCCGCGAGCTGGCGGCCGAGGAGCGGACCGCCATCGACGCGGCCTTCGCGGCTATGGCGACGGACACCGCGTACCGGCAGGAAGCCGAGATGATCGAGGCGGAGTTCGCCGGCGCCAGCTGGGAGGCGTGGCGGGAAGGCGAGCCTCGGCCATGAGACGTGGTGAGGTCTACGACGCACGGCTGGACCCGACCGAGGGCTCCGAGCAGGCTGGCTCCAGGCCGGTGATCGTCGTGAGCCGCGACGCCATCAACGAGGGAAGCCCCGTGGTGCTGGCCGTCCCCTGCACGCGGCAGCGTCGCGGGCGCCGTGTGTATCCGAGTCAGGTGGTGCTGCGCGCTCCCGAGGGAGGGCTGGAGGTCGACTCCATTGCCTTGTGCGAGCAGGTGCGCGCGGTGGCTAAAGCCAGGCTCGGACGCTTCCGCGGCGCGCTATCCCCCGACTCGATGACGGCCATCGGACGTGCGCTGCTGATCGCGCTGGATCTCGTGGAGATGGCGTAGCCAGAGGCATGGCCGAGTTGCGGGCACTGGAGGCCGAGATCACCCGGCTGCGGGCGGAGAACGAGCGCCTGCGGGCCGAGCTTGCTCAGCGCCAGGATGGGCCGGGGGCGGGTGCCGTCCGCGCCACGGTGCAGCTGCGGCTGCCGTTGGGCCAGACCCCGGCTGCGGTGGTCAGCAGACGCTCGCCCTTGATCGAGCGCGTGGAGCCTTTCCGGAGCCTCCTTCGCGGACGGGATAGGCCAAGGTCACGGTGGCCGTGAGCATCAACCAGGAGGGCTACCCCGGCTTCGCCAAGGTGGCCGTGCTGGACTCCTTCACCCAAATCGACGTCAACGACGCTGTCACCGGCATGATCCGCCGCGGGGCGACGGTGCTCACCGACGGGCTCGGTGCCTGAGGTGGCCTGTCCGAGGCTGCTGGGTACAGCCCCAAGCCAACTCCCAACAAGGATCTGCCCGAGGGCGTCGAGCCGTTCCCCTACGTCCATACCTTCATCTCCAACCTGAAGGCCTGGATCGCCGGCACCTTCCACGGTCTGGGCGACCTCTATCTGCAGGAGTGCACGGATGAGTTCTGCTTCAGGTTCAATCGCCGCCGGTTGGAACCCCGGCTCTTCGAGCGGCTGCTTCACGCCGTTGGTTGCTCTCGTCTACAGGTTCGGGCTGCCTGACTCACGCGAGTAGCCATGTCTCCGCAACATCGTACATGAGGCGTAGCAGGTCAGTCATATAGCGGGCCTGATTGGAGACAAGCGTCTCGACGATATCCGAGGCGATTTGACGCTTGTACGCGCTCCAATCGGCGTTCATGATGGGGCCTTTGTCGGCAAGGCACGCCTCGCTCTTGCACCAGTATATGGACACCCTGCTTCCTTCAACGCTGCCACAGGCCGCGTCCACCTGGCCGCCGGTGACGGCCGACGGCGCATCGCCTCCACCGCCCTCCGTGTCGCCTTCGCGCCGGTGGTGACGGGGATCTTACCCGACCAGGGCCCCGCGGGAACGGTCGTCACCGTTACGGGCGGCGGCCGTGCAGGCGGGCCTGGTGCAGGGCCTCACCGCGAGCACGTTCGGGCCCGACCAGAACCTGACGCGTGAGGAGATGGCCCTGCTGCTGGCGCGGGCCCTGAGGCTGACGGGGAGCGCGGCGCTGAGCTTCAGCGACGCAGGGCAGATCGCGCCGTGGGCCCAAGGCGCGGTGGCGGCGGCGGTGGCGGCGGGGTTTCTGAGTGGGCTGCCGGGCGGTACCTTCCAGCCGCTGGCGGCGGCGACGCGCGCGCGCAGGCGGCCAAGGTGCTCTCCTGGTGCTGGCGCATGCGGCGCCGTGACGGCCCTGCGCAGCGACCCGACGGGGTGTCGAGCGAACGGC
>JAJYVM010000296.1 GCA_021792015.1 Bacillota bacterium
TTCCTGATGGGCGCTCCCTGGCAACTCACCCTCAAATGACTGAGGTGGTGAGACGTGCCCGGGATGGGCGAACCGCTATGGCAGCGCCGCGATGGCTGCTAACAGACGTGCCGCTTTGGCCGCACACTGTGCGGCCAAAGCGGCCGTCATGGACCCCGAAGCGGCATAGTCGGCTAGGATCCGCTGCATCATCAAGTCATGAAAAGAGACGGCGATGGCCTTCACCGGCGGAGTCGTGCTCCGATCGAACCAGCGCCACACGGCTGCGTGCTTGCTGTTGCGCGGCGGAGGTAGGTGCCCATTGGCTACGGCGTGGGCACTGCACGCATGGTAGACAGGGTAGTACGCACGGTTGATGGCCGCGCGCCACTCCGCCTCAGCGCCGCCGGAACAGAGCGTGGTCGCCAGCGTTGCGTACGCGTCGAAAGAGAACGGCACGCCGACGGCCATTATATTTACGCTCGAATCACCAAGACTGGCTTGGCAGAGGAGCCAGCCAATTCGGCTGGTTGCTGGTGTAGCCGCTCACGGTAGGAGTCTGAATACTGCTCTCCGCTGCTCGCGCTGACGGTCGACGGAGAGCAGCGTCCATAGGTGCTCCGAACGCGCCTTGCTGACGCCGTCCAGGGCGCCGGTGGCGGGCGTAGCCTGTAACCCTGGACGGCGCAGGAAGGCGTGTCATGATTGGCATTCCGGACGCTGCATAAACCGACAGCCATCTTGACTTTATTCACGAAATTATCGTGAGCCGCTACACGCGGTCCGTCGCCAGCGGGGGGATCCTGGAGAGGGGACGCGGGCAGTGGGGTGGAAGGGGACATGGTGCGCAATTCCGTTGCGGAGGGGTGAGCGCGGCCGTGTGGAACTCGTTTCGGACCGACGGTCAGGTCTCGATCGCGACCCAGATCATCACCTACCCGGTGGGCGGGGAGCAGATCCACGCCTACGTGGCGCGGCCACAGGGGGAGGGACCCTTCCCGGGCGTGGTCGTCGTGCACCACATGCCGGGCTGGGACGAATTCTACCAGGAGTTCACGGAGCGGCTGGCGCGCCACGGTTACCTGGCCATCTGCCCCGACCTCTACTGCCGCTTCGGCCACGGCACCTCGGACGACGTGACGGCGCTCGTGCGGAGCCAGGGCGGCGTCCACGACGAGACCGTGGTGGCCGACTGCGGGGCCGCGCTTGCCTGGCTCAAGGCGCAGCCGGCGTGCAGCGGCAAGGTCGGGATCATCGGCAGCTGCTCGGGCGGGCGCCATGCGGTGCTCGTCGCCTCCCGGGTGCCAGGCTTCGCCGCCGTGGTCGACCTCTGGGGCGGCGGTGTGATCGCCTCGCCGGATCAGCTCAGCCCGGCCCGGCCGGTCGCGCCCATCGACCTGACCAAGGACCTCAATGCACCCCTGCTCGGCATCTTCGGCAACGACGACAGGTCGCCGACGCCGGAGCAGGTCAATATGCACGAGGCGGAGCTGAGAAAGCTTGGCAAGCGCTACGAGTTCCACCGCTATGACGGGGCCGGCCACGGCTTCTTCTACTACCACACGCCCGCCTACCGCCCCGAGCAGGCGATGAACGCCTGGAACAAGATCTTCGCGTTCTTCAAGGAGCATCTGCAGGGCTAGCGCCCGCAATCCCCCACGCAGGAAAAGGAGGAGACCGCTCGATGTGCACCATGATCTCCAATACGGTTGGCGTGCGCGGCGCGGCCAAGGGCCGTCCCGGCTGGTTCAGCATCACCAAGGCGACGGTCGGGTTCGACCACCCGGTGAACGGCGGCCTCGAGCACGCGGTGCTGCTGGATTTCTCCAACTACGACCTCGACGCGGGGGCGCGGATCGCGGTGGAGCTTGACCTCGCCTCCGCCCGCGCCCTGGTGGACAAGCTGACCGCCGCCGTGGCGGCGGCCGAGGCCGGCGGCTTCGCCCCCGATTCGGAAACCTGGCGCTGAGCGCCCGCGCATAAGGCGAGAGCACCCAGGGGGGCTCCGGACTGCCCGCGAGCCCTCCTGACCGCTCCCCTGGCCAGGGATCCATGGCGCATTCGCGGGCACTGGCGCTCCGGGGGTCCAGGACTTGGCCGTGCATCGCCAGCGCTCCCGCCCAAGCTGCCGCACGCGGTCCCGCCCCCGGTACCCGACGGGGTCCCGGCCCCGGTGCCGGACGCGGTCCCGCACCAGGTGCCGCACGCGGTCCAACAAAAGCTGCCGCGCGCCCTCTCGTCCCGCTGCCGAACGCGCTCCTACTCAAGCTGCCGCGCGCGTTGGCCATAGGCGGACGCTTCGTTCGCCGTCGAACCGTCGCCGCGCTACCCTCGTGCCATGGCAAGCGAGGCGCCGACCCGAGGCGAGGCGGATCTGGCGAAGGTCGCGGCGGCCATCGGCGAGCCGGGCCGGGTGCGCATCCTCAACGCCCTCGGCGACGGCAGGGCCCTGGCTGCCGGCGTGCTGGCGAACGAGGCGGGCGTGGCGCCCTCGACGGCCAGCAACCACCTTGCGCGGCCCACCCCGGCACGCCGGAAGCCCTCCGCGCACGGTGCCCCGGGGTGCCCGGCGGCGCCAAGCGCGCGGCGCGCGCGGATGCTGCGGGTGCCGCACGCGTGCTACGCTATGCGCCAGGGGGTCCGCGCACGGTGTCCGGGGAGGCGCTGCAGCGACTGGCTGAGGCGATGCGGCGGCAGAGCCCGTGGCCGGGCTTTTCGCCCGGCGACTGGCCCGTCGTGCTCCTCACGGCGGGCGGCGCCTTCTGCCACGGCCACCCCGACCCGGGGCCGGGGGAGCCGGCCGGCCCGGGCACCGTCCGCCTGGCGGAGACGCCACCGCTGCTCGGCGCCACCTTCCGGGGCGTGCCCACCACCTGGGTCCGGGAGGGCGCCGACCTCGACGCCCGGCTCTGGGAGGGGGCGTTCCGGCTGCACCTGCGCCACCGCCTTGGGCTGGAGCCGCCGGTCGGCATGCCGGACCCCGACCCTTCGCCCGTGGCCGCCGCCATGGCGGAGTTGGAGGAGTTGGTGCGCGCCGAGGCGATGGCCGCGGGCCCCGACCGCCTGGCCAGGGCCCTGCGCACGCTGTGCCTGGTGCGCCGCGAGCGGCGCGGCCCCCTGGCGGACGAGGAGATCGCCTGGGAGGACGGCGCGGAGGTGTGGGACGGGCTCCCCGCCTACGTGGCGGGGTCGGCGCCCGGGAACCGGCCCGCGCGCGCCGGCGCTGCCGGCGCGCACCTGCTCGACCAGCTGGATCCGGGTTGGCAGGCGGCGTGGGAGGCGTGCCCGGTCCCGCTGACCCAACTGCTGGAGCGCCACGTGCGCTTCGATGGCGGCGAGGGGGACGAGGCGCTGCTGCTCGGCGCCCAGGGCCGGCACGGCTACCCCCGGCTTCTGGCCGCGGCCCGCGACCGCATCGGGGCGGCGCGCCGGGCCCGCGAGGCCCTGGTCGGCCAGATCCTGACGGGTGAGGGCACCCTCCTCGTCGTCGACACCTCGGCCCTCGGCGAGGGCTTCGTGGAGGCGGCGCAGGCCGGCCAGCCGGTCAACGCCGGCATGTCCGTGTACGCGGGGGACGTGGCCTTCCGCTTCCGCGGCGCCGAGGTCTTTTTCCGCGACGTGCCCGTCGCCCAGGACCGCCGCGCCGGGCTGCTGCAGGCGCGCATCCGCGGCCGGCTGCGGATGAGCGGCGACGGCGAGCCGCTGGCGGGCGAGGCCGCCTTCACGGAGCGGCTGGAGATGGAGCTGCCCGGCGTCACCGTGCGGGCGCGGGCCGGCAGCGTGCAGCCGCTGGACGGGGGGCTCTACGTCAAGCTGCAGCCGGAGGGCCTCGGGGCCGGCTGAGCCGCGGAGACGGCGTGTGGTGCCGCCCACACGGTGCCAACCGCCTCCCGTCCCCCACGCCCACCCTCTGCGCAGGGAAACCAGCTTGCCAGCCCGCTGGCAACGGCGCGGCCCACCGCCATCTGCGCGTGCCCGCCCGGCGCCTGAGCCCCCGCATCCGGCTGCCGGTGCGTGCAGCGACGGTGCCGCAGCCGCTTAAGCCGCCTGAAGGACCGCGATTTTCGCCGGCGAACGACAGCGTCCATTGTGATGCGAGCAGCGGCCCTGCGGACGCGACCGGTGCGGCTCATCGCGCTGGCCCTCACGGTCGCGCTGGGGGCCGTGAGCGCGCTCCTGCTGGGACCGCGGGCGCTCCTCGTCGTGCCGGGGCTGTGCATCGGCCCGGACTGCGCCGCGGCCGCCACCACCTGCGCGCGGCAGCGCTCCTGCCAGGCACGGCGCGGGACTGACGGAATCTGAGCCGGGACCCGGGCGGTCACGCGGGCTTCGGGCGGTTGGTGGAGGGCGGCGTACGCCGCCCTCCGAAAAATCAGGCCTTCAGGCGCCGGTCGGCGACCTCGCGGCCCTTGAGCTCGACGTGCGTGCGCGGCGACTCCCGCACGTCCTCGCTCTTTTCGTCCATCCAGACGTAGGTGGCCTTCGCGTTGGTGGAGAAGGCGGCGTGGCGGCCCTGGGGGTCCATGACCACGCAGTTCATGGCGCCGAAGTACGGGTCGACCAGGTGGTCGAGGTTCTGCATGGCGCGCAGGCCCGCGCCCTGGGCGCCGAGCCCGGCCTGCATCAGGGTGACGGCCGTGTGGGCCGTGGCGCAGCGGATGGCCATCTCGCCGCGGCCTGTGCAGGCGGCGGCGCCCCAGCGGTCGTCGCAGTAGTTGCCGGCGCCGATGACGGCCGAGTCGCCGACCCGCCCGGGATACTTCCACGGCCAGCCGCTGGTGCTGACACCGACGGCCAGGTGGCCGTCCCGGTCGCGGGCGATGACGTTGACGGTGCCGGCGTCCTTCGGGTGGGCCATCTCGGGATCCATGGTCAGGCGGGCGGAGACGGCGCGCAGGATCGAGTCGCCGCTGGGGCCGCCCGGGCTGCCGGGCCCGCCGCCCTGGCCGCGCAGGCGCTCGCTGTAGATGCGCTGGGCCTCGGGCGTCAGCAGGTCGACCTGGGGGAAGCCGCACTCCTTGGCGAAGCGGTCGGCGCCCTCGCCGACCAGCAGGCTGTGGGGCAGCTCCTCCATCACGCGGCGGGCAATGGAGATCGGGTGCTCGTAGCCGTGCACGCCGCCGACGGCGCCGGCCGCCAGGGTCCAGCCGTCCATGATGCTGGCGTCGAGCTCGACCACGCCGAGGATGTTCGGCAGGCCGCTCTTGCCGACGCTGTGGTCGTCCAGGTTGGACTCGACGGGGTGGATGGCCGCCTCGACGGCGTCCAGGGCCGTGCCGCCGCGCCGCAGGATCGCCATGCCGGCCGCCAAGCCGACGCGCGCATTGCTGCTGCC
>JAJYVM010000297.1 GCA_021792015.1 Bacillota bacterium
GTGCCCTACCTGCATCGCCTGGGCATCAGCCACCTGTACCTCTCGCCGCTGGCCACGGCCGCGGCGGGCAGCGGCCACGGCTATGACGTCGTCGATCCGAACCGCGTCGCGCCCGACCTCGGCGGCGAGCCGGCCCTGGCCTCCCTGGCCGCGGCCCTGCATGCGCGCGGCATGGGGCTGATCGCGGACATCGTGCCCAACCACATGGCGACGGCCCCGGGCAACGTGTGGTGGCAGGATGTGCTGGCCGGAGGGCAGGGGGCGGCGCATGCCCGCTTCTTCGACGTGGACTGGGCCCCCCCGCGCCGGGACCTGGCCGGCAAGGTCCTGCTTCCCGTCCTCGGCCGCCGCTACGGGCAGGTCCTCGAATCCGGCGAGCTCCGGGTGGAGCCCGGCCCCGTCCTGGCCTACCTCGAGCACCGGTTCCCGCTGGCCGGCGCCCGCCCGGGCGAGCTGGAGGCCGCGCGGGCCAATCCGGAGGCCCTTCACCGCCTCCTCCGGCGCCAGGCCTACCGCCTGGCCTTCTGGCGCACCGGCCTGGGCGAGGTCAACTACCGCCGGTTCTTCGACGTCTCGGGCCTGGTCGGCGTGCGCGTGGAGGACGCGGAGGTCTTCGCCGCCACCCACGCCGGGCTGCTGCGGTGGGCCGCTGCCGGGCTGGTCGACGGCGTGCGCGTCGACCACATCGACGGGCTCTGGGATCCGGCCGGCTACCTCCGCCGGCTCGCGGCGGCCCTGCCGCCGGGCAGCCCGCTGTGGGTGGAGAAGGTGCTGGCGCCGGAGGAGGAGCTCCCGACGGCCTGGCCGTGCGCGGGCACCACGGGCTACGAGCTCGGCGCCGCCATCGACGCCCTCCTTTACGACGGCGGCGGCGCCGCGCCCCTCGACCTGCTGCACGCCCACTGCGGCGCCCCCCACCGCCCCTACGCCGAGGTGCTGCGGGCAGCCAAGCGGGAGGCGCTGGAGGACCTGTTCCCGGCCGAGGTCGCCGCCATGACGGCCACGCTGGCCGCGCTGGCGCCCCAGGACCGCGCCGGGGCCGACCTCGGTACCGGCGAGATCCGGCGCGCCCTCCTGGAGCTGACGGCCTGGCTGCCCGTGTACCGGACCTATGCGGAGCAGCCGGGAAGCGGGCTGGCCGACGCCGTGGCCGGAGCCGCCCGCGCCCTGCCCGCCGCTGACGGGCCCGCCCTGGACTTCGTGGCCCGCGTGCTCGCCGGGCAGGCGCCCGCTGGCGCCGACCCCGGCCCGTGGCGCGACGCGGCGGCCCGTTGGCGTCAGCTGAGCGGCCCGGCGATGGCCAAGGGCGGCGAGGATACCGCCCTCTACCGGCACGTGCGGCTGACCTCGCTCAATGAGGTCGGGGCCGATCCCGACACCGCCGGCCTGACCCCCGAGGCCTTCCACGCCTGGTGTGCCCGCCGCCTGGTCCTCCGGCCCGGCGGCCTCAGCGCCACCTCGACCCACGACAGCAAGCGCAGCGAGGACGTGCGCGCCCGCATCCACGTCCTCGCGGAGATCGCCGGCCTCTGGAGCCGGCACTGCGCCCGCTGGCGGGCGGCCCTGGGCCCGGCCTGGGCCGACATCGACCCCACGCTGGCGCTCCTGCTGCTCCAGGCCGCCATCGGTGCATGGCCCCCGGATCCCGCGGGGGTGCCCGCATTCGCCGAGCGCCTGGGTGCATACGCCCTGAAGGCCGCCCGCGAGGCCAGGCGGCAGACCGCCTGGATGCGCCCGGAGCCGGCGTACGAGGCGCGCGTGGCCCGCTTCGTGGGGAGCCTGTTTGCCAGCCAGGCGTTCCTGGACGATTTCCTGCCGCTGCAGAAGCTGGTGGCCTTCTATGGCGCCGTCAACTCGCTGGCCCAGGTGGTGCTGAAGGCTGCCTGCCCGGGGGTGCCGGACCTCTACCAGGGCTGCGAGACCTGGAGCCTCAGCCTGGTCGATCCCGACAACCGCCGCGCGGTGGACTTCCCCCGCCTGGAGGCGACGCTCGCCGATCTGGACGCCGGAGCGCCCGACGCCGCGGCCCTGTTCCGCGCGTGGCCGAACGGGCGGGTCAAGCACTGGGTGACGGCGGCCGCCCTGCGCCTGCGCCGCGCCCACCCCCGCCTGTTCGCAGAGGGGGCGTACGTGCCGGTGCCCGCCGCTGGCCGCCGGGCGCGCCACCTCTGCTGCTTTCTGCGCCATGCCGGGCCGGACTGGGTGCTGGCCGTCGTTCCGCGCTTCCCGGCGCGGCTGACGGGCGCAGACCGAACGGGGCGGGCCGAGCCGCCCCTGGGCGCCGTGTGGGAAGGCACCCGCCTCAGCCTTCCCCCGGACGCGCCGACGACGTGGCACAGCGTCCTGACGGGTGCGGAGGTGGAGGGCGCCGAAGTCGCGCGCCTGCTGAGCGCGCTGCCCGTCGCTCTGCTGGCTGCCCACGTCCCGGCGTAGGCTTTCCAGAGGCCCGTGGGAGCGGTTTGGCGAAGCCTGGGTGGGGGCGGTCGGGTGGAGGAGCCGCAGGGGGCACCGGTGCTGGTCGGGTGGGCGTGGCGGCTGTACTTGGCCAACTGGCGCCCGGTCCTCGCCGTCTCGGCCATCCTCGCCGTGGTCGAGTGGCTGTTCTTCCTGGCCACGATCGGGACCCTGCCGGCCCACCCCACGCGGACGCAGCTTGTCTCGGTGGGCGTCCCGTTCGACCTTGCCGGACCCCTGCTTGTGCTGATCGGCGTCTGGGCAGCCGCGACGCTCCTCAACTTCTTCGGCGGCGCCGCCGAGGAGGGCGTCGCCGCCAGCGGCGACATGTGGGCCTGCGCGCGCGCCAGCCTGTCGCGGGCATGGCCGCTCTTGCTCACGATGCTGGCGGCCACCCTGGCCGGCGCCGTCGGCCTGGCCCTGCTGGTGGTCCCCGGCGTGTACCTCCTGACGCGGTGGAGCGTGGCGCCCGTGCTCGCCGCCGCCGAGGGCCAGCGGGCGGGGGCCGCCCTCCGCCGCAGCTATGAGCTGACCGCCGGCCACTTCTGGCACGCCCTCGGCACCGTCCTGCTGGTGGCGGTCGCCATCGTGGCCGGCACCCTGGCGCTCTCGGAGGTTGGCACCGCCGTCCTGGTCGCTGCGGGCCTGCGCAGCCCGGCCGGCATCCTGCTCTGGCAGGAGTTGGTCAGCGCGGCCGGCAACCCGTGGCTGCTCGCCACGCTCGTGGCCCTGCGCGACGACCTGGTGCTGCGCGCCCGGGTGGGCTGACGGCGCTCAGCCGCGAGGGGTGCTCAGCGGCAGCGAGGCGCGCCCGGCCGAGCCCCCGCCGTCGACCTTGATCACGCTGCCGGAGATGAAGGCGGCCTCGTCCGAGCAGGCGAAGACGACCGCCGCCGCCGTGTCCTCGGGGCGCGCCGCGCGCCCGAGCGGGTTGCCGGCGATCAGGGCCCGCGTGTATTCCTCCGACAGCGGACTCACCTCCGAGCCCAGGGTCAGCCCGGGGGACACGGACACGGCGCGGATGCCGTGCCGCCCCAGCTCGATGGCGAGGCTGCGCGTCACGCTGGCCAGGGCCGCCTTCGAGGCGGAGTAGTGCACCGACCCGGGACGCGCGCTGTCCGCCGCCCCCGACACCATGTTGACGATCACGCCGCCGCCGCCCTGGGCCACCATGGCCCGCGCCGCCGCCCGCGCCAGGCGGAAGGGACCGTTGAGGTTGGTGTCGATGACCCGGTCCCACTCCTCGTCCGGCATCTCCAGCAGGGGCGTGTTGGGGTAAAGCCCCGCGTTGTTGACCAGGATGTCGATCCCGCCGAGCGCCCCGCGCGCCGCCTCGACCACCGCCTCCGCCGCTGCCGGCGCGCGCAGGTCGGCGACATGGACGAACGCCGCCGCCCCGAGCCCCGCCTGCTCCCGCTCCGCGGCCTCCGCCCGCACGTCGACCAGGCAGAGCCGGGCGCCCTCGGCGACAAACGCCCTGGCGATCGCCGCCCCGATGACGCCCCCCGCGCCCGTGACCACGGCTCTCCGTCCCTGCAGCCGCACCCGCACCGCCTCCCGCTCCTGCCGCGACTTCGACCCGGAGGTGCCCCGGCCCTCCCCGGGGGGCCACTCGCGGCCGGAGCCCGTGGGCTCGCCGCACGGCGCGCCGGGGTAGGATGGGGGTATGGCCAACCACCTCGCCGGCGAGCGCAGCCCCTACCTCCTGCAGCACGCGGAAAACCCCGTCGACTGGTACCCGTGGGGTCCGGCGGCCCTCGCCCGCGCCCGGGCCGAGGACCGTCCTCTGCTCCTTTCCATCGGCTACGCCGCCTGCCACTGGTGCCACGTCATGGCGCACGAGTGCTTCGAGGATCCGGCGATCGCCGCGCAGATGAACGCCGGCTTTATCAACGTCAAGGTCGACCGCGAGGAGCGGCCCGATCTCGACGCCATCTACCAGAGCATCTGCCAGATCACGGGCCGCTCCGGCGGCTGGCCGCTGACGGTGTTCCTGACGCCAGAGCTGCGCCCGTTCTTCGTCGGCACCTACTTCCCGCCGCAGCCCCGCCACGGCCTGCCGGCCCTGCCCCAGGTGCTGGCCGCCGTGCGGCAGGCCTGGGACGGTCGCCGCGCCGAGGTGGAGCGCGTGGCGGCGCAGTGGACGGACGCGCTGGCCCAGGCAGAGGATTTGGCGGGCGGCGCCTCCGCGCCGCCCTCGGCAACACCAAGCAGCACGGCCGAGGCGGCGCAGCGCCTGCTCGGCAACGCGGACCCCGCCCACGGCGGCTTCGGCCGCGCGCCGAAGTTCCCCAACCCCGAGGGGCTGGAGCTGCTGCTGCGCGCCGGCGGGCAGATGCGCGCCCACGCCCTGCTCACCCTGCGCCGGATGGCGGAGGGCGGCATCTACGACCAGCTCGGCGGCGGCTTTCACCGCTACAGCGTCGACGAGGCTTGGCGGGTGCCGCACTTCGAGAAGATGCTTTATGACAACGCCCTGCTGCCGCCGCTCTACCTGGCGGCCTTCCAGCTCACGGGGCAGGATCTCTTCGCCCGCGTGGCGGATCAGACGTGCGCCTTCCTGCTCCGCGAGCTGGCCGCGCCGGACGGCGGCTTCTACGGCACCCTGGATGCCGACAGCGAGGGCGGGGAGGGCCGCTTCTACGTCTGGACGGCCGAGCAGATGCGCGCGGCCGGCGGCGAGGAGGCGCTGCGTTGCTTCGGGGTGACCCCCGAGGGCAACTTCGAGGGCGGCGCCACGGTGCTGCACGCGGTCGCGCCGGCGCCGGAAGGGCTGCGGCAGCGTCTGCTGGCCGTCCGGGATCTTCG
>JAJYVM010000005.1 GCA_021792015.1 Bacillota bacterium
GCAATAAAGGGCAGCCGTCTTCCGGGTGCACGCAAACGGCGCGGATGTCGCGGCCCACAGGGAGTGAGCTCCACATGGTACGCCTTGGGCACTGTGTCGAGGATGCCGCTCAGCGCCGTGCGGAGGTGCAAAGCGCGTCGGCGCGGGTGGCCCGGACGCCCAGCGGCCACCGACCGCCGACCCATGCCCAGAGGCTACGGCCCGTCCATTTTCGGGGTGGCGTGCCCGCGGGCTCTGGCCGCCGGCTGGACCGGGCGGGATCACAGTCCAAGTCCCCCGTGGATGCGGATTGAGCCTTGGGACGCCCGTCTTTCGATCAATCAACTGACGCTGAAGGGCGGGACTCCGGTCGGAAGTGCTACCCTCATGAAATACTTGCCGAACGCTTGGGAAAAGGCCTCCAAGTAGGGTGGCGCCAACATGAAGCGGTCTCGATCCGCCGCGTGCGCCTTCACATACTCAAGGGGGAGACTCCAGATCTCCTGGAAGAGCACCACAAGCACGGGTCCTGACTCCCTGGTTGGATTTGGATGTGTGAGCAGATGAACACCCTCAACGCGGCCACTCTTTATGTTGCCCCACTTCGCCCCGGGATTATTGCCGAAGAATGCCGGATACGCTCTCTGGAAGTTTGAGGCCTCATGGACTCCGCATACGGCTACACTTTGAACCTTTTCGTTCTCCAAGTCGCAACTCTGCGTGAGAACTATTGCATCCGTTTCGTCCATCCTCAGTGCTGCACGTTCGCCACGGAAGGCCTCAAGGGGAACTTGGGGAATCAGTATACCCGGTAGATATTCACCTTGGCACAAGGATAGCTTGGCCGATGCGCTGACCTGTTTCCACCACGACCCCTCAGGCATCGGAGTCGGGTGACCATTCTCGCAATTCCAACGTCGTTGGCGGCGACAATCGTGGCCCTCGAACTATGTCGACTTCGACCTGAAAAGCGACTTCCATGGGTATATGACGGTATTCGAAGTCTTGAAGCGTCTCCTCCGAGGCCAACCGCCGCACAAAAACCAAACTGAGGAGAGATGACAGAAGCTGCTCCTCCGAGTCTTTTAAGACGCGCCCTTCTTTGCCCTCCAGCAACCGGGCTGTGTTAAGCCACTCCAGAAACCCGCTTTCGGAGTTGCGAAGTGCAATAGTCACTTACGAGATCAACTCCTTGGTTCGTGTTGTAATGGACGCCAAGAATATCTCGTTCTTCAGATTTCTAAGAGCATCAAATAGCGCCCACATACCCTCCTCACTGTCCGGCAGGGCCTCGGTCCTAGCCAGATCAATGTCAAGGATTACAGATACTTCCGACCCTGTCGACGGCGAAAGAAGTTCCGTTAGCGTTAGTGTGGTCTGCAACTCGTCATGGACGGTTTGGA
Source organism: Bacillota bacterium (assembly GCA_021792015.1). Lineage (GTDB taxonomy): Bacteria > Bacillota > Sulfobacillia > RBS10-35 > JAJYVM01 > JAJYVM01. The sequence continues at coordinate 1,383 of JAJYVM010000005.1, forward strand.
CGCGCATGAAAAAGTTAGCCATGGGATTCGTTATATCCGGTGAAAGCTCCGGCATGGTACGGAAATAGTCCTTGAGTTCAAGAGGGCCATCTGTAGGAATATCAATCTTGTTAACGTACCTGAGGTTGACCCGCCCGAGATCGAACATCGAGACTACCGTGCGGTATGTGGACCATAGCCTTTTCGCCTCGCCACTGAAGTCACACCAATTCGTATACGGCCTTAGCATATGGAATGAAAAGCCGTCCAGGCGAGCCTGAAACGTGCGCGTCTTGTCGGTTGACTCGAAGGTCCATCCACTTAGAGTCTGGGTGGTCGCGCTGCTAATCTGGTCGCCGAACGCCAAAGCAGCCGTTGCCACCAAGAGATTGCGCTTTGTGGGATAGGCTATAAGTTCCGAGTCGAAGAGGTGTGGCAAGGGTTCAAGCGACGCCAAAGCTGACCGCAGGCGTATGTCGAGCACAGCCTCAACAATGGGCGCATGCTCGAAATGCAGTGCCACGGCGATAGCCTACCTCCTTGAGTTGGCAATCGTCAACACAGGGCGCAACCGCAATTCGGCATCACGTCGCTTCGCGGCAGTATAGCGCTCGGTGATGAAGTCATTGTGATCGACCACACCCACGGTCGAGAGAGCGATCTATGCCTGACGGTCTCGCTTTGGTGTCATTCCCATTGGACGACCAGCTATTCCTCCGTCGCGGCCCAGTCTGGCGGATCAATTTCCTTGGCGACCTAGAAGGGCCGCCAACTGAAAGCGATCCATCAAAGGCCGCTACCGCCGCGCCGTCACCGGCGCCCGGCTCATCACCAGGGGCCACGGGCTGTCCATCTCGCCGACCGGCACGGAGATCAGGCAGGGCTCGCCGCCCGCCAGGGCCTCCTTCAGGGCGCCCTCCAGGGCCTCGGGCGAATCGGCGCTCATGCCGCGGATGCCGAAGGCCTCGGCCAGCTTCACGTAGTTGGGGTTCACGAGGTCGGTGCCCAGCATGTGCCCGCCGAAGTCGTACTTCTGCGTGCGCCTGACGTTGCCGAACGCCTTGTCGTCGAAGACGACCGTGACCAGGCCGATGTTGTACCGCTTGGCCGTCGCCAGCTCCGACATGCCCCAGCCGAAGCCGCCATCGCCCGTGATCGAGACCACGGCCCGATCCGGCGAGCCGACCTTGACGCCGAGGCCGGTGGGGAAGCCGTAGCCGAGGGTTCCCTGGTAGCCGGGGCGCACGAATGTGCGCGGACTGTACGTCGGGTAGGCGATCCCCGCCAGGTAGCCGACCTGGGTGAGTTCGCTGACCAAGATGCCGTCTTCGGGGATCGCGCTCCGCAGGGCACGGACGAACCGCGCCTGCGGCTGGACGCCCTCGATCTCCTCCGCGCAGCGCGCGCGCACCGCATCAAGGTCGACCCAGGGCGCCGCGCGCCGGGGCAGGCCATCCAACTCCGCCGTGAGGGCGGCGAGGCCCAGTTTGGCGTCCGCTTCCACGGCGACGGCTGGGCGACGGTGCCCGCCCAGGTCGTGGGGGTCGGCGTTGAGCAGGATCACCTGCGCACCCTCCGCCGCGTTGGCTTCGCCGCCCACAAAGCGCGTACCCACCGCGAGGACGACGTCAGCGGTCGGAAGCACCTTCGGGCCGCCAAGGCTGCTGAGGCAAAGGCGGTGGCGGTCCGACATCGCGCCGCGGCCGTTGCCCGTGACAACGACGGGGGCCTGCAGGCGCTCTGCCAGCCTGGCCAGCTCGTCTGAGCCGCCGGCGGACAGCACACCGGCCCCGGCGATGACGGCAGGGCGCTCCGCGGCCCGCAGCAGGGCCGCGGCCTCGCGGAGCACCGCGGGGTCGGGGGCCGTGCGCAGACCCGTGACGGGCACGGGATCCAGCAGCCGGATGTCGGCGCGCGCGGCGAGGATGTCCGGCGGCACCTCCAGGGCCACGGGGCGCGGCCGGCCGCTGCGCAGCTGGCGGAAGGCAGCCTGCACCAGCTCGGGGATCTCCTGCGGCGCCCGCGCCATCGCCGTCCACTTCGTCAGGGTGGACAGGACGGTGCTCTGGTCAGCGATCTCGTGCAGCTGGCCAAGGCCCTTGCCGATGTACTGCGTGCCGATCTGGCCGGCGATAAGCAGCACCGGCGAGGAGCAGGCGTAGGCCGTGGCCAGGCCGGAGCCGGCGTTGAGGACGCCGGGGCCGGGGACGACCATGGCGACCCCGATCTCGCCCCGCGTGCGCGCGTAGCCATCGGCCATGTAGGTCGTGCCCTGCTCGTGGCGCGGGCCGATGAACCGAATGCGCTCCCGCTGCTCGTAAAGGCCGTCGAAGGCGTGATCCAGCTGCACGCCAGGCAGCCCGAAGAGCGTCGTCACACCCTCGCGGACGAGCTGCGCGGCCAGGGCCTGGCCGCCCGTCATCTCCACCGCTACCGCCCCCTCCTGTTCCCCTCCTTTCGCAGCCGTAGCCCCGCCTCCCTCCACCCGTGCTACCTTGGTGCGGGGAGGTGCGGCGGTGCTCTGGATCCTGGCCGTCCTGCTCGGCGCTGGGGCCGGCGCGACCGTGGCGGCGCGGGTGGCCGGCGCTCGGGCGGTGGCGCGGCACGCCCGCCTGAGCGAGTCGGCGGCGGCCGCTGCGGCGCGCGGGCGCGAGCTGGTGGGGCTGCCGCCCATGGCGAGCCGGGCGCCCGAAGACGTCGCCTTTGCCCTGGACGAGCTGGTCGAGCGCTGGGCGGCCGACTGGCAGGCCGGCCGTGAGGAGCGCCGGCGTCTCCGAGGCGTGCTCTCGGGCCTGGTCGACGGGGTGATGCTCCTGGACGGGGCCGGGCGCGTGCTGCTGGCCAACGAGGCGGCGGCGCGCATCTGGCCGCGGTTGACCGGGCGCCTGCTCGGCATGAGCCAGATCGCCCTATTCCACGATCCGGAGCTGGATGCGGCCCTGAGCCGGGCCGAGGCGGCCGCGCAGGCCGAGACCGTCGTCCACGTGCTGTCCGGCCCGCCGCGGCGCTACCTGGAGGTACGCATCCTGCCGGCCAGGGACGAGGGCGGCGCTGGCGCCCTGCTGGTCCTGCGCGATGTGACCGACCGCCACGCCCTCGACCAGATGCGGCGCGATTTCGTCGCCAACGTCTCGCATGAGCTGCAGACGCCCCTCACCACCATCCGCGGCTTCGCGGAGACCCTGGTTGAGGAGCACGACCTCGGCCCGGACGAGCGGCGCCGGTTTGCGGGCCTGATCCTGCGCGAGGCGGAGCGCATGACCGACCTCGTGCGCGACCTCCTCGAGCTGGCCAGACTGGAGGCGGAGGCGTGGCGTCCGGCGCCGGAGCCCGTCAACCTCGAGGACGTGGCTGCCGACGTCTGCGAGCGCGCGCAGGCGCGCGCCAAAAAGCGCCAGCTGACGGTCGCCTGCCAGGCCGACGGGCCTGCCGTCGTGGCGGGCTACGCGGAGGAGCTGCGGCGCGCCCTGGACAACCTCGTCAACAACGCCATCGCCTATACGCCGCCCGGTGGGCGGATCGAGGTGCGGACCGGCACGGATGCGCGCGGCGTGTTCGCCGCCGTCCGCGATACGGGGGTCGGGATCCCCGTGGCCGAGCAGTCGCGGGTGTTCGAGCGCTTCTACCGGGTCGACCGGGGACGGAGCCGGGAAAGCGGGGGGACGGGGCTGGGGCTGGCCATCGTCCGCCACGTGGTGGAGGCGCACGGCGGGCGGGTGGTCCTGGAGAGCACGCCAGGAGCGGGCAGCACCTTCACCTGCCTGTTCCCGCCGCCGGCGCCGCGGCCTCAGCCGGCGCCGGCCGCCAGCCGGTAGCCGAAGCCGCGCACCGTCTCGACGACCTCGCCGGCGCCGGCCTGGCTGAGCTTCTCGCGGATGTGGCGGATGTGCACGTCCACGGTGCGCAGGTCGCCGTAAAAGTCCGCGCCCCAGACGCGATCGATCAGCTGCTGGCGGGACAGGACGCGGCCGGCGGCATCAAAGAGCGCGGCGAGGATGCGGAACTCCGTGGGCGTCAGCGCCTGCACGGGCTGGTCGCCCACCATGACGCGCAGGCGCTCGGCGTCCACGCTCAGGGCGCCGATGCGGCGGGCGGGGGCGGGGGCCGCGGGCTCGGCCTGGCGGCGGCGCAGCACGGCACGCACGCGCGCCACCAGCTCCCGGGGCGAGAACGGCTTGGTGATGTAGTCGTCGGCGCCCATCTCCAGGCCCACGACCCGGTCGCTCTCCTCGTTGAGGGCCGTGACCATGATCAGGCCCGGCGCCGAGGCCGCGTCGGGACCAGCCTCCCGGATCTGGCGGCAGAGCTCCAGGCCGGAGCCGTCGGGCAGCATCAGGTCCAGGAGCACCACGTCCGGGTGCCAGGCGCTCACCGTCGCCATCGCCTCGCCAGCCGTGGCGAGGGCGCGCACCGACATGCCGGCCCGCTCCAGGTGGAAGGTGAGCAACTCCCGGATCGGCGGATCGTCCTCGACGACCAGCACGCGCTCGTGCATCAGTCGTTCAGCGCCCGCCGCTCGCCCTTCACGGCGTAGAGGACGGCCTCGGCGAGGTTGGTGGTGTGGTCGGCGATCCGCTCCAGGTGGCTGGCCACGAACAGCAGCTGCGTGCCCTGGTTGATGGCGTGCGGGTCCTGCATCATGATGAGCAGCAGCTCGCGGAAGACCTGCGCATACAGCTTGTCGACGGCGTCGTCCAGCGTCACCAGGGTCTCGGCCTTGGCGGCATCGCCCTGCACGTAGGCGTCCAGCGCCCGGGAGATCATCTCCTGGCCGAGGGCGGCCATGCGCGGGATGTCGATCAGCGGCTTGATCAGCTTCTCGCCGCGCAGGCGGACGGCCGTGCGGGCGATGTCGACGCCGTGGTCGGCCATGCGCTCCAGGTCGATCAGGATGTGCAGGGCCGCGCCGATGGTGCGCAGATCCCTGGCCATCGGCTGGTGCAGGACAAGGAGCTTGTAGCACTCCTCCTCCAGCTCGCCCACGCGCTGATCGATCACATCGTCACCGGCGATGATGCGCTCGCCGGCCTCGCCGTCGGTGTGCTCCAGGGCCTGCACCGCGCGGAAGATGACCTCGCGCACCGACACCGCCAGGGCGGCGATGGCCTCCTGGAGCTGGCGGAGCTCGTCATGGAAGGGCACCCGCGTCATGCGCCGCCTCCTGCGCCGTAGCGGCCGGTCAGATATTCGTCCGTGCGGGGGTCGCGCGGGCGGTGGAAGAGGGTCTCGGTCGGCCCCTCCTCGATCAGCTCGCCGTTGAGGAAGAAGGCCGTGCGGTCGGAGATGCGGGCGGCCTGCTGGAGATTATGCGTCACGAGGACGATGGTGTAATCCCCCGCAAGGCGCTGCAGCGTCTCCTCGATGCGGGCCGTGCCGATGGGGTCGATGGCCGAGGTCGGCTCATCCAGCAGGATGACCTCGGGGCTGACGGCCAGGGCGCGCGCGATGGCCAGGCGCTGGAGCTGGCCGCCGGAGAGCGAGACGGCCGGACGGCGCAGCCCATCGCTGACCTCGTCCCAGAGCCCGGCCAGGCGCAGGCTCTGCTCGACCAGGGCGTCCAGCTGGGCGCGGCTGTGGGTGAGGCCATGCAGGCGCGGCCCGTACGCGATGTTGTCATATACGTTCATCGGGAAGGCGACCGGCTTCTGGAACACCATGCCCACGCGCCGCCGCAGATCGACGACGTCGACGCTGGGGCTGTAGATGTCCTGGCCGTCGAAGGCGATCGTTCCCTCCATGCGCACATTCGGCACCCGGTCGTGCATCCGGTTCATGGCGCGCAGGAACGTGGACTTGCCGCAGCCGGACGGGCCGACGATCGCCAGGATGCGCTTGCTCGGGACGTCGAGATCGATGCCCTTGAGGGCATGGACGCTCCCGTAGTAGAGGTGGAAGCACTGGCTGCGGATCACCGCGGGGGCGTCGGCCGGCTCCCGCAGGGCGGTGCTCACTGCCTATCGCCTCCGGATGACCAGGCGGGCCAAGACGTTGAGGGCGAGAACCAGCACCATCAGCAGCAGGGCCGCCGCGTACGCCAGCTCGTTGGCCGCCTTGAAGGGCTCGCTGATGAACGTCCACACGGCGTAAGTCAGGTAGCCGACGGAGGAATGGAGCAGGGCACCCGAGGGGATGTACTGCGACCACCCTGCCGTGTAGATGAGCGGCGCCGTCTCGCCGACGGCGATGCCGAGGGCCAGCAGCACGCCCGTGGCGATGCCGGGCAGCGCAGCCCGCATCACCACGCCGCTGACCGTGCGGGGGTGGCTGGCGCCGAGGGCCAGCGAGGCCTCGCGCAGCTCGTCCGGCACCTGCCCGACGGCGAGGTCCGTGGAGCGGATCACATACGGCAGCATGATGATGGCCAGCGCCAGCGCGCCGGCGAGGGCGGAGAAGCCCCAGCCGAGCTCCAGCACGAGGAGCACGTAGAGGACATAGCCCACGATGATCGACGGCACCCCGGCCTGGACGTTGGCGATGGCCCGCACCAGCGCCACCAGGCGGCCCCTGGACGTCTCCCCGCAGTAGATTCCGCCCAGGATGCCGAGCGGCACGGCGATCGCGCTCGCCAGGCCCGTCAGCCAGAAGGTGCCGAGGATGGCGTTGAGCAGGCCGCCGCCCGTCCCCTGGGTCACGGTCGTCAGGACCTCCGGCCGCAGGGCGGCCAGGCCGTTGCCGACGACCAGCACGAACATGTGGACCAGCGGCAGCAGGGCCAACGCCATGCAGAGCCAGGCACCGCCGGCGGCGATGCGGCTCTTCAGCGCGCGCCTGGACGTTCCGGGCCGCGCCGGGCGGGACGCCGTCGCCGAGCCGACCGCGACCATCTACGCGTGCCCCCTGCGCGCGGCCAGGGGCGCCAGCGCGTTCACGGCGACGGTGATGACCAGCAGCACCAGGGCCAGCTCGGCCAGCGCGTGCACCGCCATCCCCGTGGAATCCGTCTGGGCCGAGTCGAGCAGGGCCACGACGTTTGAGGCAACCGTCGAGATCGGGCTGTAGATGTTCTGCGGCAGGTAGCCGAGGGCACCGCCAGACACCATGAGGACGGCCATGGTCTCGCCGAGCGCGCGGCCCAGGGCCAGGGTGATGCCGCCAACGATCCCGGGCCACGCGACGGGCAACAGCAGGCCGCGCAGCACCTCCCAGTCGGTGAGGCCGAGGGCGCGTCCCTGCTCGCGCAGCTCGAGCGGAGCCGCGCGCAGGGCATCCCGGCTGATGGCGGCGATGATCGGCAGAATCATGACGGCGAGCACGAGCCCGGAGGCCAGCAGCCCCGCGCCGCTGGAGACGGGCTGCCCGAAGAACGGGATCCAGCCGAGGAGGCGGACCAGGAGCGGGCCAAGGGTCGTGCGGATCCACGGCACGAGCACGATGAAGCCCCAGAGCCCGAAGACGACGCTCGGCACCCCGGCGATCAGCTCGACGAAGAAGCCGAGGATGGCACCCAGGCGCGGGCCGGCCTGCTCGGACAGGGTTGCGGCCACGCCAATGCCCACCGGCACGGCAAGCACCAGGGCGATGAGCGAGCTCAGGATGGTGCCGACAGCGAAGACCACCATGCCGTACGAGGCGCCTGGCGCCGCCTTGTAGCCGGCGCGGACGACCGGGGCGCCCTGGTAGAGGTTGCCCAGCTGCCAGGCCTCGCTGGTGAAGAAATGCAGGCCGTTCCAGATGATGGACGGCCACGCGAACGCGACCAGCACCACGACGATCAGACCGAGAAAGGCAGGGGCGCTGGCGGCGCCCACGCCCACCAGCACCCCGTACGTCCACTCGCCCTCGCGCCCCCGTCGCGGTCGCGGTCGCATGCCGCCCTAGCTCCCGATCTTGCTGATCTGCGCCTGCGAGAGCTGAGCGATCGCCGGCGGCAGGCCGATGAAGTGCACCTGGTCGAGGAAGCTCGCCGCGTTGCCGTCACTGGCGTTGACGCACCAGCTGAGGAAGGCCTTCAGCGCCGTCGCCGTGGCGGTGTTCGACTGCTTGGTGCTCACGATCGCGTACTCGTAGTTGACGATCGGGTACGCGTTGGCGCCGGGCGTGAAGACGATCGAGATGCGCTCGTCGGCGGGTGTGCGGGAGGCTACCGAGGCCGCGGCTGCCGAAATCGTGCTCGCCGTCGGCAGCACGTAGCTTCCTGCCCTGTTGAGCAGGGCCGCGTAGCCGAGGCCGGCCTGGTCGGTCTGATCGAGGAAGCTGATCCCCACGTACGCGATCGAGTACGGCGTGCCCTTCAGGGCCTGCACCATGCCGGGATTGCCCTCGGCGCCGAGGCCGCCCGGTACGGCCGGGAAGTTCACGGACGTGCCGTAGCCGACGGCCTTGCCCCAGCCGCTCGGGTCGGAGAAGCTCAGGTACTGCGTGAAGATGAAGGTGTCGCCGCTGCCGTCGGTGCGATGCACCGGGATGATCGTCTGATTGGGCAGCTTGACGCCGGGGTTCAGCTGCGCGATGGCCGGGGCGTTCCACTTCGTAACCTTGCCCTCATAGATCCGGGCCAGCACCGGGCCGCTCAGGTGCAGGTGCTGGCTGTTCAGGCCGGGGATGTTGTAGTTGATCTGCTGGGCCGAGATGGCAAGCGGAATGTTCTCGATGCCCGGCGTCCCCTTCACCTGCGAGTCGGACATGTAGGCGTCGGATGCGCCGATCTGCGCCGTGCCCTTGCTGGCCTCGGCGATCCCCGTCCCGCTGCCCGTGCCCTGCGTCGTGATCTGCACGTTGGGGTTGTTCTTCTGATATGCGGGCACCCAGATGTTGAAGAGCGGGTAGAGCAGGGTGGAACCGGTCTCCAGCAGCTGCACCTTGCCGCCCGCGGCAGCGGACGAGGAACTCTGCGACGGGCTGCCGCTTGTCGGCGCCGCGGCACTGCCGCAGCCGGCGAGCAGGGCGGCCGCAAGCAGGCAGGCGGCCCACCGGGACGGGATCCGCAACCGCGATGGCATCGAAGCCCTCCTCACGCGCGTGCCCCGGCCGCGGCCGGGGCGGGCCACACCGGCCCGACACAAGCGTAGCGCGCAAAGAGGCACGCGGTAGGTCGCCCGCGTTTGCGTTATGTGAAGGTTATGTTAAGGCGGGCTCGGGCCCGGCCGGGCGCTTATTCGGTGTCCTGGCCAGAGGCGCGGCGGATGCGCCGGACGGGGATGTTGGCCACCAGCGCCATCGCCTCGCCCTCCCGCTCGAGCTCGACCTCGACGGCGTCCTCGTCGACCTCCAGATAGCGCCGGATCACGGCAAGCAGATCCTCCTTCAGCGCGCCCCACAGCGACGGCGCGATGCTGGAGCGGTCCTGCACGAGAACCAGCCGCAGCCGCTCGCGCGCGACGTCCTTGCTGCCCGGCGGCGTCTGGCGGCCGAGCAGGCGGTTGATCAGTTCCATCACGGTGCCATCACACCCCTCGCGCGGGCGCGGGACCGCGGGCGCGGGCTCCCTGCGCCGTCAACGGGCGCCGAGCAGCCGCCGCAGGCGCCCGAACAGTGTCGCTTCCTGCGCGGCCGAGCCGGCGATCGGCAGCGTCTCGCCCAGCAGGCGGCGGGCGATCTCGCGGTAGGCGGCGCCCGCGCGGCTGGTCGGCAAAAGGGCGGCGGGCTCGCCCCGGTTCGTGGAGACGACGATCGCCTCGTCCTCGGGCACGACCCCGATCAGCTCGATGGCGAGAATGTCGATGATGTCGCCGATGTCCATCATGTCGCCGCGGCGGACCATGGCCGGCCGCATGCGGTTGACGATGAGGCGCGGCGCCGGCATCCGCTCCGCTTCCAGGAGTCCGATGATCCGATCGGCGTCGCGCACCGAGCTGACCTCGGGGGTGGCGACCACCAGGGCCTGCTCGGCCCCGGCGATGGCGTTACGGAAGCCCTGCTCGATGCCGGCCGGCGAATCGACCAGCACGAAGTCGAACTCCTCGCGCAGCTCGCGGCAGAGGCCGCGCATCTGGTCGGGGTTGACGGCCGTCTTGTCCTTTGTCTGCGCCGCCGGCAGCAGGCACAGGTTCTCGAAGCGCTTGTCGCGGATCAGGGCCTGGCGCACCCGCGCGTAGCCCTCGACCACGTCGACCAGGTCGTAGACGATGCGGTTCTCCAGACCCATCACCACGTCGAGGTTGCGCAGGCCGATGTCGGCGTCGACCAGGACGACGGAGCGGCCCTGCGCCGCAAGCGCCGCCCCCACGTTGGCCGACGTGGTGGTCTTGCCCACGCCGCCCTTTCCGGAAGTGATGACGATGACCTCGCCCACGACCATCCCTCCGCTCAACCGTTCGCAAAACCCCGCTCAGGCGTGGCCGTCGCCGGCGGCGATTTCGCCAAAAGCCGGCTGCAGGCGCTCCACCACCAGGGCACCGTCGCGCACGCGGGCGATCTCCGGCACGTCGGGCCGCTCGTACGCCCCGTCCGGCGACCTGCCGATGACGCCGCCGACCCGGATCTGGGTCGGCTGAAGGCGGAAGGCGGCCACGATCGCCTCCCCATCGCCGCCAGCGCCGGCGTGGGCCACGCCGCGCAGGGTGCCCATGACCACGATGTCGCCGCCGGCCACGATCTCGGCGCCCGGATTGACGTCGCCGAGCACGATGACGTTGCCGGTGAAGCGGACGCGCTGACCGGAGCGCAGGGTGCGGCGGACCAGCAGCGAGTCGCCCACGCCCTCACGCCCCGCCGCCCGCGGATCGCCCCCGCGGGCCCCTGAACCAGGCGCCGCCACGCCGCCCGCCCCTCGTCCCATCGCGGGCTCGATGGCGGCGGCGCGCACGACCTCGACGCAGGCAGCGCCATGCTGGCCGATCAGCAGCGCCTCCAGGGCATTCAGATCGTCGCCGCGCAGGGCGCCGGCCGGAGCGAGCGTCACCGTGGCGCCGCCAAGGGCCGGTGAGCCGCCCAGAGCCCGCGCGAGCTCGTCCAGCACCTGGACGCCCGCACCCTCCGGCAGCATGATCCGGATACCAGAACGGGTTGCTTGGATCAGAACGTCTCCGGACATGTCCCCGGCTTTCCACGCCGGACGAGGGCTCCCCTCCGGCGAAGGGCGTCGAGATGGCGACAGCAGCGGACACGGCCGTCCGCTGCTGTCGAAGGCGGGACCGATGCGGTTGTGGGCGCGCCCAGCCTCTGGGGCGCCGGGGATCTAGGCGCCGGCCGTGGCCGGCACGTGGCGCAGCCCGGGCCCCACGTACTCCGCCCGCGGCCGGATCAGGCGGTTGTGCGCGTACTGTTCGAGGACGTGCGCAGTCCAGCCGCTGACCCGCGAGATCGCGAAAATTGGCGTGAAGAAGTCCGTCGGGATGCCCATGGCGTTGTATGTGCTGGCCGAATAGAGGTCCACGTTCGGGTAGAGCTTCTTGGCCTCGAAGATGGCCTTCTCCACCGCGCGTGTGATGTCGTAATAGAGGGTGCTGCCGGCCCTTTCGCCGAGGTCGTGCGACATCCGGCGCAGGATTGTCGCACGGGGATCCTCGGTCCTGTAAACGCGGTGGCCGAAGCCGGAGATCTTCTGGCCCGCGGCAAGCGCGTCGCGCACGAAGTCGGCGGCCTTGTCCGGGGTGCCGATCTTGACGAGCATGCGCATGACCTCTTCGTTGGCGCCGCCATGCAGGGGCCCTTCCAGGGTGCCCACGGCCGAGGTGATCGCCGCATGCATGTCCGCGAGGGTGGCCGCCGTCACGCGCGCGGAGAAGGTCGAGGCGTTGAGCTCGTGGTCCGCGTGGAGCACGAGGGCCATGTCCATGGCCTCCACCTGCAGCGGCTCGGGCTGCGCCCCCCGCATCATGTAGAGGAAGTTGGCCGCCTCGCCCAGGTCGCTGCGGGGCGCCACGGGGTCCTTGCCGTCGTGCAGCCGCGCCATCGCGGCCACCACGGTCGGGATCTGCGCCGTCAGGCGCTCGGCCTTGCGCTGGCAGGCCGGGAGGCTGTTGTCGTCGCGCTCGGGGTCGTAGAGGCCCAGGGCCGAGACCGCGGTGCGCAGGGTCATCATCGGCCGGGCCGGCGGCAGGGCGCGCAGAAGCTGGATGATGCCGGGCGGAAGCGCGCGCGCCTCCGCAAGCCGGCCGCGCAGCTGCTTCAGCTGTTCCGCCGACGGCAGATCGCCGTACCAGAGGAGGTGGCAGACCTCCTCGAAACTGACGTGCCCCGCGAGCTCCGTGATGTCGTAGCCCCGGTAGAGGAGCCGCCCCTGCTTGCCGTCGATGAAACAGATCTCCGAATCGCAGGCGACGACGTCCTCAAGGCCGCCCTTGCCTTCCGCCAACCTCGAAACACCCCCCAATGCATCACGCATGGCCTTCGCCATCCGTGCTCCGGGCCCACACCTTCAGCATACCGCAGCCGCCAGGGCCGAACAGTCCCATCGCCCGGTGCGGCGTCCGCCGTTTGGCTTATCCCGGTCGCCTGCCCGCGTCGCCGCCAGCGCTGTACGCCGCTTGCGGAAGCCTCGCCGCGGTCCGGACTGCCGGACCCGAGCGCCGGCCCGAATCGCCGGACCCGACCGCGCGCCCCGCACGCTAGGGCTTGGGCATGCGTCCCGGCGCCGCGGCCGTCGTCTGGGGAAGGAGCGGCGGCTGCAGGGTGTTGGGCAGCCCGAACCACTCCTCGATCATCGACTGGCAGACCTGCGAGCCGGAGATGGCGCCGCCGCCGCCATGCTGCACGTAGACCGAGATGGCGATCGTCGGCTTGTTGGCGGGCGCGTAGCAGATGAACTCGCCGTCGTTGATGCCGGCCACCTGACTCGTCCCAGTCTTGGCCGCGATCACGATATTCCTTCCCAGCTTCTGCATCTCGGCGTAATAGTTCGTGAACAGAAACGCGGCGGTACCCCAGTCGGAGTATACGCCGCTCGGCACCCAGCTCGGATTGACCTGGGTCGTGGTCGCCATCGCCTGATGGATGACCTGGAAATCCTGCGCGGGCACGTGCACGTGCCCGCGCACGACCGGACCGTAGGTTGCCAGCACCTTGCCCGTCGGCGAGGTGACCTCCTTGACGAAGTAGGGCTGGTACACCGTGCCGCCGTTGGCCAGGGCAGCCACGTACTCGGACCACTCGAGCAGGTTGATGGAGGTGTAGCCCTGGCCGATCGAGGCGTCCATCGTCTCAGACAGGTACCACGGCTGGTTGGGGTAGATCTTGGCCTTCACGGCCGGGCTGGCGATCTGGCCCGGCATCTCGCCCGCGAGGGCCGTCTGGCCCGTGGGCTCGCCCAGATTGAACTGCTTGGCCATGGCGTCGATGGCGTTGATGCCGGTCATGGCCCCGACCTTGTAGAAGTACGTGTCGCAGGACACGCCGATGGCCTGGAAGAGGTTGACGATGCCCTGGCCGCTCAGCACCCAGTCGTGCTTGTAATAGCCGGGCGTGACCTCGATGGCGCCCGGGCAGGCCATCTTCTGATACGGCGTGATGACGCCGGCCTGCAGGGCGGCCAGGGCCGTGATTGGCTTGAACGTCGAGCCGGGCGGGAAGAGGTCGGAGATGGCGTGGTCCACCAACGGCCGCCCCGGCTGGGTGTTCAGCTGCTGCCACTGCTGCTGCCAGCGCTGCCACGCGGGCGTGCCGGGCAGGGCGTCGGTCGCCTGGGCGAAGTCGTTCGGGTTGAACGGCGGATTCGACGCCAGGGCCAGCACCGCGCCCGTGTTGGGGTCGATGGCGATGGCGGCACCGGCATAGGCCGTCGGGAACGGGCCGTTGTCGGGCGGCCCCCAGCCCGAGTACACGCGCAGCTTGGCGATGTGGCGGCTGAGCTCGGCCTGGGCCACGGCCTCCAGATTGGCGTTGATGGTGGTGACGATGTTGTTGCCCGGCACCGGCGGCTGCGCGGCCAGGACCTTCTGCGGCCGTCCGGCCGCATCGACGGAGACCTCCTCGGTCCCGTCCACGCCGGCGAGTCCGAGCATCTTCTTGCCATTCACCGTCAGGGGACCCTGGAAGGACTGCTCGAGGCCGTAGGCGCCGACGAGGTCCAGCGAGTTGGCGCCGATCTGCACGTACCCGAGGACGTGCGAGGCGAGATCCTGGCCGGGGAAGGGCCAGTCGGCAAGGCCGGGGTAATAGCGCACCGGCTCGTAGACGACCTGCACGCCGGGCAGCTCGGCCCGGTCCTCCTCCAGGACCGTGGCTTCCGTCGCGCTCAGACCCGTTTTCAGGCGGACGGGGTCGTACGCCGGCTGCTTCTGCAGCTGCTGATCCGCCGTGCGGATGACGGCTGGCGAGATGTTGAGGGTCTTGGACAGCAGGTTGACCTCGGCCGCTGACATGGCGTTCGGCGTGAACACAAGCTCCGCGGTCGGGGACGGGACGTCCGTCGCAAGCACGGTGCCGTCGCTCGCCAGGATCTGGCCGCGCGGCGCCGCGACCGGGACCTCCCGGATCTGCTGGCCCGAGGCCACCGCCGCATAGTGGGCACCCTCGGTCAGCTGAAGGATCGCCAGACGGCCGAGCAGGGCGGCGAAGGCGAGGCATAGCACCACGATGGCCGCGGTGGCCTTGCCCTCCGCCCAACGCTGCCGGTCGTCGTCCAAGAGGGGCGCCTCCCTTGAAGTCGCTCGCGCGCCAGACCGCGCGCCTCCTGCTACGGCGTCGGCGCGACGCCGCGCCGCAGCCGGATCATCAGCGGGTAGGCGACCACGGCCAGCACGCCGTCGTAGAGGGCCTGCACGGCCACGGTCCGCTCGACTGCCGACCAGTCGACCAATCCGTGGCTTGCGCGGTACAGGCCGAGGATGATGCCCTGGGCCACCACCGTGCCGGCCACCGCGGCCAGGAAGCGGACGCCGGCGCGGCCGGGATACACGCGGGCCCCCACGAGGCCGGCCAGGTAGCCGGCCACGCCGTAGCCGAGGGCGATGAGGCCGATCTGACGGCCGCGCCAGACGTCGAGGCACAGCCCCGCCGCCACCCCGTAGAGCCCGCCGGCACCCTCGCCGCCGACCAGGCCGATCAGCATCACGGCGGTCACGACGAAGTCCGGCTGCGCGCCGAAAACGGCCAGATAGGGCACCACCGTCGCCTGGCCGATGATGGAGAGCAGCAGCACGGCCACGCTCGGCAGCCAGCTCATCGCGCCTCGCCGCCTTCTTCCCTCGGCCCCGGATCCCGGCGGTCCGACCTCGCTGCCGTCAACCGGCCGCGATGCCCGCCGTTCGGCCGCGGTGCCCGCCGCTCGCCTTGGCGCCCGTCGCCCGGCGGCTCGGCGACCCGGCTTCGCCGCCGCCGCTCAGCCGGTTCCGGCCTGCGCCCTCCCGGCCCGGCCGGGCCCGCCTCGGGCCGGCTTCGCTCCAGCTGCTGCGCGGCCTCCACGCGCGCCATCAGGCCCCGCCCGGAGGCGCCTTCACCAGCAGAAGCTCCTCCAGATCGGCCAGGTTCACCGCCGGCGCCACCACGGCCGTCCGCTGCTGGCCGTACCGGGGGGCGCCCACCGACACCACCTGGCCGACCGGCAGCCCCTTCGGGAAGACCCCGCCCAGGCCCGAGGTCACGATGGTGTCGCCAGGCTGCACGTTGGCCTGGGCGTCGAAGAACTCCATGCGCAGGTCGGTCTGGCCGGCCACTCCGTACGCCACGCCGGCGTCGCGCGAGCTGGCGCGCTCCACCATGCCGCCGACGGCGGTGTCCGGGTTCGTGAGCAGGTTGACGGTGGCGGTGTGGGCCGTCACCGAGGAGACTCGCCCCACCAGGCCGCTCGGCGCCATCGCGATCATGTTGGGCGTGACGCCGTCGGCGCTGCCCTTATCGAGCAGCACGGCGCTCCACCAGGTGGCCGGGCTGCGGGCGATGACCCGCGCGGCCACAGATCCGGCCGGGTAGGGCAAGAGGGCCGAAATCGACGCCCTGAGGTCCAAGAGCGCCCGCAAACGGGCATTCGCCTGGGTCAGCTCCTGCAGCGCCGTGCTCTCCTGTCCCAGGGCCGTCACCTCGCGCTGCAGGCGCAGGTTCTGCGAGCGCAGGGCCACCAGCTCGGCCACGGAGGCGTCGGCGCTTCTCACCGCGCCCTCGACGGCCGACACCGCACTGGCGAACGGCGCGAGCGCCTCCAGGAGCACCCCGCGCACGGCCCCGACCCCGCGCGGGCTGCCGCCCGTCACAGCCTGCACCGCCACGAGCACCAGCACGACCAGGATTGCCGCCCAGAAACGGCGGCTGGCTGCGACCACCCGCACCCGGACCCCGCCCCCCTCAGAGGCGCTTCAGCGTCTCGATCTCGTCCAGCACGCGCCCGGTGCCGCGCACGACGCAGAGGAGCGGCTCGTCGGCCAGGAAGACCGGCATGCCCGTCTCCTCGGCGATCTTGCGTTCGAGCCCGCGCAGCTGGCTGCTGCCCCCGCTCATCACGATGCCGCGGTCCATGATGTCGGCCGCCAGCTCCGGCGGTGTCCGCTCCAACGTGACCTTCACGGCCTCGACGATGCTGTTGACCGGCTCGGCCAGGGCCTGGCGCACCTCCGCCGACGTCAGGGCCAGGTTCTTGGGCAGGCCCGTGACCAGGTCGCGGCCGCGCACCTCCATCGACTCGCCGTCGTTCACGGGGTAGGCGGAGCCGATGCCGATCTTGACCTCCTCGGCCGTGCGCTCGCCGATCAGCAGGTTGTAGTTGCGCTTGACGTAGTTGACGATCGCCTCGTCCATCTCGTCCCCGGCCACCCGGATCGAGCGGTGGGTGACGATGCCGCCGAGCGAGATGATGGCGACCTCGGTCGTGCCGCCGCCGATGTCCACGATCATGTTGCCGGTCGGCTCGTGCACCGGCAGCCCCGCCCCGATGGCGGCGGCCATCGGCTCCTCGATGGTGTGGCACTCGCGCGCGCCGGCCTGCTGGGCCGCGTCCTTGACGGCCCGCTTCTCCACCTCGGTCACACCCGAAGGCACGGCCACGACCACCCGCGGGCGCATCAGCGTCCGGCTGCGGCTGGCCTTGGCGATGAAGTAGCGCAGCATCGTCTGCGTGATGTCGAAATCCGCGATCACGCCGTCCTTCATGGGCCGGACGGCCACGATGTTGCCGGGAGTGCGGCCGATCATGCGCTTGGCCTCGTTGCCCACCGACAAAGGCGCCTTGGTGTCGCTCTGCATGGCCACCACCGAGGGCTCCTGGAGCACGATGCCGCGTCCCCGCACGTAGACGAGCGTATTCGCGGTGCCGAGGTCGATGCCCATGTCTCGGGAGAAGAATGCCCCGAGGCGGCTGAGAACCCCCGGCTCTTTGCGGGGCGTGGCCATCTAGTCGATCATCCCTTCAGCACGTAGGCTGACGTACCGTGTATCGCCAACCACGACGTGATCTAATAGTGGGATTCCGAGCAGCTTTCCGGCCTGGTGCATGCGCCGGGTCACCGCCCGGTCCTCGGGACTGGGCGTCGGATCTCCGCTCGGGTGGTTGTGGACCAGGAAGACGGCCGCCGCGCTGCGCCGGATGGCGGGCTTGAAGACCTCGCGCGGGTGCGCCGGGGAGCCGTCGAGCGTCCCGATGGACACCACATCGCACCCTAACAGACGGTGCTTGGTGTCGGCTGAGAGCACGACCAGGCGCTCGCGATCGGCGCCCGCCAGCAGGTCGGCCACTGCCGCCACCACATCGGACGGGTTCTTCAGCTGCGGGCGGCCCGGGCGGGCACCGTGGCTCGCTCGCCGGCCCAGCTCCAGCGCGGCGGCCACCCGTGCCGCCTTGGCCTCGCCGACGCCGGGTGCGGCCACCAGGCCCGCTGGCCCCTGGTCGACCAGGCCGGGCAGGCCGCGCTCGCCCAGCAGGGCATGGGCCAGGTCGAGGGCCGAGCCACCGCCGCTGCTGTGGCCGGTGCCCAGGACGACGGCCAGCAGCTCCGCGTCGCTGAGGACGCCGGGTCCGTGGCGGATGAGCCGCTCGCGCGGGCGGTCCGAGGCAGGCCAGCGGTCGATACGCAGCCGTGCGGGGCTGCCCAATGGGACCTCACCGTTCCCCGGGGGCGCGCCGTTCTGGCCACACCCCATATCCAAACACGCGGAGCCCTTGCGCCAAAGCGGCAACCGGGAGCCCGACCACGTTCCAGAAACAGCCGTCCACGCGCTCCACCAGCAGCGAGCCGCGTCCCTGGGCGGCATACGCCCCGGCCTTGTCCAGCGGCTCCCCGGTCGCCACGTATGTGGCGATGGCCGCCGGGTCCGCCGCCGCCAGCCATACGCGCGTCCGGACGACCTCCGACCACTGCCGCCCGCCGGCCCGGAGGCAGATGCCGCTCCAGACCTCGTGCTGCCGCCCGCAGAGCTCCCCCAGCATGGCCTCGGCGGCGGCCGGCCCCGCGGGCTTGCCGTAGACCCGGCCGTCCAGGGCGACCAGGGTGTCGGCGGCCAGGACCAGCGCGCCAGGGCAGTCCACCGCCCCCGCCTTGGCGACGGCGCGACACAACGCAAGATCCCGTGGGCTTGCGCCCTGGATCGCGTCCTCGTCGAGTTCCGGCACCATGACACGGAACGGAAGGCCCAGCTGACGCAGGATGTCGCGCCGGCGCGGCGATCCGGAGGCCAGGATCAGCGGCGGGCGCTGGTCGCCCGCGGGGCCGCCCTCGCGGCCGCTTCCAATGATACCTGGCAGCCCGTCGCCGGAGCAACCATTTTCTGTCACTCTCGCAACCGTCCCAGCTGCTGCTCCATGCCGGCCACGGCCGCCGCCAGATCCTCCTGGCGCTTCCGCTCGCGGGCGACCACCTCGGGCCTTGCCTTGGCCACGAAGTCGCCGTTGCCCAGCCGGCTCCGCACGCGCTCCAGCTCGGCCGCCGCCGCCGCCAGGTCCCGCTCCAGCCGGCGCCGCGCCGCGTCGGCGTCCGCCGCCCCGAGGGCCAGGGACACCGTCGTGCCGTCCCCGGTCACAAGGCTCGCCCCTGCCCCCGCGGCTCGCCCCAGTTCGACGCTTTCCGCGCGAGCAAGTTCCCGAATGAGCCCCTCAGCCCCTTCCGGCAAGGGCCCCGAATTTGGCGAAATTTCGAGCATCGCCCGGACACGGGCCGCCGCAGGCACCCCCTGCTCGGCGCGGAGGGTGCGGATGGCGCCCACGGCCTCCATCACCCGCCCGAAATCCGCCTCTGCCCGCGCGTCCCGCCCGCCCGCCCGCGGCCATTCGGCCAGCATCACGGTCGCTTCGGCGCCGGCGAGCTGCTGCCAGATGGCATCCGTCACAAACGGCATGATCGGATGCAGCAGCCGGCAGGCCGCCGCCAGGACCTCGCGCAGGCTCGCCGCGGCCAGCGCCCCACCCGGCGCCCGCCCGTACAGCCGGGGCTTCACGGCCTCGATGTACCAGTCGCAGAACTCGCTCCACACGAAGTCGTGGATCCGGGCGGCGGCATCCCCCACCTCATACGCCGCCAGGGCCTGGTCCACGTCGGCGACGCAGGCCGCCAACCGAGACTGGATCCACCGGTCCTCGAGGGCACCGGCTGGGGCGTGGGCGTCTTCGACGCCGTCGACGCCCAGCACGAACCGCGCCGCGTTCCAGAGCTTGTTCGCGAAGTGCTGGGCGCCCTCGACCTTCTCCCAGGTGAAGCGCGTGTCGTTTCCTGGCGCCACGCCGGTCGCCAGCGCGAAGCGTAGGGCGTCGGCCCCGTATTTGTCCACCGCTTCCAGCGGATCGACCACATTGCCCAACGACTTGCTCATCTTGCGCCCCTGCGCGTCGCGCACGAGCCCGTGCAGCAGGATGGTGGGAAACGGCGGCCGCCCCGTGAAGCGCAGGCCGCTCCAGGCCATCTTCATGTCCCACTTCAGCAGGATGTCGTAGCCCGAGCAGACCAGGCTGTTGGGGTAGTAGCGGGCGAAGTCGGCCGTGTCCTCCGGCCAGCCGAGGGTGGAGAACGGCCACAGGGCCGACGAGAACCAGGTGTCCAGCACGTCGGGGTCCTGCCGCAGCGCCGTGCCGCCGCAGTGCGCGCAGGCCGTCGGCGGCTCCTCCGCCACGCTCACCTCACCGCAGGCATCGCAGTACCAGGCCGGGATGCGATGCCCCCACCACAGCTGGCGGGAGACGCACCAGTCGTGCTCGTTCTCCAGGCCCTGTGACAGCAGGCGGCCAAACCGCTCGGGAACGACCGTCAGCTCGCCGGCGCGCAGCGCCGCGAGCACCGGCTCCACCAGCGGACGCACCTTGACGAACCACTGCAGCATGATCAGGGGCTCGATCACCGTGCCGCAGCGCTCGCAGCGCGCCACCGCCACCCTGTACGGCTCCTGCCCCACCAGCAGCCCCTGCGCGCGCAGGTCCTCCACGACGCGCCGCCGCGCCTCGAACCGCTCCAGGCCTGCGTACGGGCCCGCCTCCGCCGTCATCCGCGCGTCCGTGCCGATCACGGAGATCGCGGGCAGGCCGTGGCGCTGGCCGATCTCGAAGTCGTCGGCGTCGTGGCCGGGCGTCACCTTGAGGGCGCCGGTGCCGAACTCCGGCTCCACGTGGGCGTCGGCCACGATCGGGATGTGCCGCCCGACAAGCGGCAGGATGGCCTTCCGCCCGATCAGGGCCGCGTAGCGCGGGTCGTCCGGGTGCACGGCCACCGCCGTGTCGCCCAGCATCGTCTCAGGGCGCACGGTCGCGATCACGACCTCGCCGCCGCCCTCCAGGGGGTAGCGGACGTGGTAGAGGGTGCCGTCCTCCTCCTCGTGCTCGACCTCGATGTCGGAGATGGCCGTCTGGCAGCCCGGGCACCAGTTGACGATGCGCTCGCCGCGGTAGATCAGGCCGTCGCGGTAGTACGTCGCAAAGACGCGGGCCACAGCCCGCGACAGGCCGGGGTCCATGGTGAAGCGCAGGCGCGACCAGTCCACGGACCAGCCCATGCGGCGGATCTGGTCGCAGATGGCCGCCTCGTACTCCGCCTTCCAGGCCCACACCCGCTCCACGAACGCCTCGCGCCCGAGGTCGCGGTAGCTGATGCCCTCCTCGGCCAGGCGTCGCGCCACCACGGCCTGGGTGGCGATGCCGGCATGGTCGGTGCCGGGCAGCCAGAGGGTCTCCTCGCCGCGCATGCGGTGCCAGCGCACCAGGGCGTCGACAATGGTGTTCTCCAGCGCGTGGCCGATGTGGAGCCGGCCCGTCACGTTGGGGGGCGCGATGCAGATGGTGAACCGGCCGGCGCCGGCCCTGGGCGCGGGGACGAACGCGCCGCGGGCCTCCCAGTCCTGATAGAGCTTACCTTCCCACGCCCTGGGGTCGTAGACGCTCGGCAGCAAGGGGAGCCACCTCCAAACGCGGATGTTGGGCGCCGGCGCGTACGCGCCGGCGTCGACAAATGCAAACAGCGCCCCCTGCCTCCGGACGAAGGGCGCTGCTCCGCGGTACCACCGGTGTTCCCTGCTGCGCGCAGGGCGCTCTCGCCGCGGTAACGGGCGGACCCCGGAGAGCCGGCTCACCGCGCCTCGGACGGCACGGCGGGGGCTCCGACAGCCTCGGGGGCGACCTTCGGCGGCTCGCGCGTCCGGGGGGCCTTTCACCCGGTGGGCTCCCCTCGCTGCGGCGGCGCGCCGCCTACTCCTCCCCGTCGGGGGCTTTGGCCGCCAGTATAGCACCATGGCCGGGGGATTGCTCGCCGAGGCGGACGTGCGGCGCTTCCTCGCGGGGCGGACAGTCTCCGAGCTGGGGGCCGGATGACGCGAGCGAAGCGAAGCTGGGCCGAGCCGCGCCCGAATGGAGGAGGCGGCGAGGCCCGCATCACCCGCGAGGGGTTGCCGATCGTGGCCATCCTGGCGACGGGGGCGGGGGCGCAGCAGCTCGGGGTGCTGGCGGCCCTGGCCACGCTGGTCGGCGTGGCGGCGGCGCCCTGGGCGGGGGTGGCCGCGGACCGGCGGAGGCGGCGGCCGCTCATGGTGGGGTGCGACGGGCTGCGGGCTGTGGCCCTGGCCTCCGTGCCGGTGGCCGCGTACCTGCACGCGCTCACGTTTCTGCAGATTGCCGTCGTGACGGCGCTCGTCGGCGGGCTGACCACGGTGTTCGACACGGCGGACCAGGCCTGGCTGCCGCAGTTCGTGTCGCGCACGCGGCTGCGCGAGGGCAACGCGGCCGTTGCGGCGGCGGCGGGCATCGGCGAGACCGGCGGGCCGGCGCTGATGGGTCTGCTGTTCCAGCTCATCGGCGGGCCGCTGGCTATCGGCGTGGACGCGGTGTCCTACCTGGCCTCGGCCTGGTCCCTGCTGGCCATCCGCCGGCCGGAGCCGGTGCCGGCACGGCATGACGCGCCACCGCGCGCGGCCGATGGCGTGACCGCGGCCATGCGCCACCCGATCCTGCGGCCCCTGGTCCTGGCCGCGGCGAGCCAGAACCTCTTCGGCGGCTTCTTCGGGGCGCTGTACGAGCTCTACGCCCTGCAGACGCTGCACATGACGCCCCTGCTGGTGGGGTTGCTGATCACGGGAGGCGGCGCCGGCGCGCTGGTCGGCAGCGTGGTCGCGGCCCGCATGGACGGCAGGCGGGCGCTGCTGCCGAGCGCGCTCCTGTCCGGTCTGCTGTCACTGCTCGTGCCGGCGGCGCGGGGCGGGGTGGCGGTGGCCTTCGCGTTCCTGCTGGCCGCCCAGGTGCTGGGGGATCTCGCCGGCACCGTGTTCGAGGTCGGCGAGCGGGTGGTGCGGCATGCGGTGACGCCCGACCGCTGGCTTGGGCGCGTGAACGGCGGGCGCAACTTTCTGACGGCGCTGGCTTCGGCGGCCGGCGCGCTGGCGGCCGAGGCCCTCGGCGGCGCGGCGGGGCTGCGCGCGGCCCTGTGGGTGGCGGCGGCGGGACAGGCGGCCGCCACGCTGTGGCTCGTGCGGGTGCGCGCCGAGGCTGTGGGAACCGACGCGGGCCGGCTGACGGCGCAGGGACCGTGGGCCCGACCGCGGCACGGGACCGGCCCGGGGCGAAGCGGGAGGAGGCCGAAGCCGGTGGCCTCCTCGGCGGTGAGGTCCGCGAAGTCGAGGACGTGGCGCCGGGTGGCCACGATGAGGGTCCCGGAGCGGGCGCGGTCCACCGGCGCGTGGGTCACCCGGAAGTGGGCGTCCCCGCAGTCGAGCCCCTCGCCCGCCGGGCCGCAGAACAAGCACTCCGTCACGCGCCGGCCTTGCCGCTCCGCATGCTGTCCACGAACGGCTGGATCAGGTTTGTCAGCTCCATCGGCAGGATCCACTTGGTGGACTGCCCCTGGCCGATGTTGCGCAGCGCGTCCAGGTACTGCAGGGCCATGGTGCGGTCGTCGATGGAGTGGGCCACATCGTAGATCGCCTTCACGCCGAGTGCATAGCCCTCGGCGACCAGAATCTGGGATTGACGCTGACCTTCGGCCCGCAGGATCGCCGCCTGCTTCTCTCCTTCGGCCACCGTGATGTTGGCCTGCTTGGCGCCGTCGGCCTCGGTGACCACGGCGCGCCGGGTGCGCTCGGCGGACATCTGGCGGATCATGGCGTCGTTGACGTCCTTGGGCGGGGTGATCTCACGGATCTCGACGCGCGTGACCTTGACGCCCCAGCCCTCGGTCACCGTGTCCAGCTTGGCGGCCATGGTTTGGTTGATCTGGTCGCGGCGGGCGAGCACGTCGTCCAGCGCCAGGTCGCCGACCACAGCGCGCAGGCTGGTGGTGGCCATGCCTGTCACGGCGCCGGCGAAGTTGTTGACGCGGATCACCGAGTTCACCGGCTCTTCGACGCGCGAGTAGATCAGGAAGTCGATGGAGATGGGGGCGTTGTCGCGGGTGATGCACGTCTGCTTGGGGATGTCGAGGTAGCCCTCGCGCAGGTCCACCAGCACGGGCCGGTCGACGATCGGGATCAGCAGCAGGATGCCAGGCCCACGGGCACCGACGCAGCGCCCGAAGCGGAAGATCACGATGCGCTGGTACTCGCGCACCACACGGACGGAGGCGCGGATCAGGAGCACGATCAGGATGACGATGATCAGGGTGACCACGAGGCCCGTCATGATGCCTACACCTCCCACACTTCCAGGCCGAGATCGGGATCGACGCCCACGATCTCCACCGCCGTGCCCTGCTGAAGGTCGTGGCCAGCCGCGGAGTACGCCCGCCAGTACGTGCCGCCGACCTCCACCTGGCCCGCCGGCTCCTCTCCGAGCGGACGGACCGTCTGGGTGACCACGCCGGTCTTGCCGAGCAGAGCGTGCGCGCCCATGGCCACGGGGCGTCGCTTATGCAGGCGCAGGGCTCCCAGGGCGATGGCGGCGCCAAGCACGGCGCATATGAGCGCGGCGGGGACGATGGCCCACGGCGACAGGCCGGTGCCCGCCGGGTTGAGCAGGATGGAGCCCAGCACGAACGCGATGAGCCCGCCGGCGGTGAGGACGCCGTGGGTGGGCGCCGTTACGTCGGCCACCAGGAGGCCGAGGCCAACCACCAGCAGGGCCACCCCGACGACGGACACGCTGAGGATCTCCATGCCGACAAGGCCCAGGAGGGCGGCGATGGCGCCGGCGACGCCGCCGATCAGCGTCGGGTGGAAGAACTCGATCACGATGGCCCAGAAGCCGAGCGTGAAGAGCCAGTATGCCAGCGTGGGGTCGGCCAGGGTCAGGAGGATCTGCGTCCACCAGGGGACGGGCAGGTTGACGACGCTGGCTCCGGCCAGGCGCACGGTGCGATCGCCGCTCGACAGGTGGGCCGTGGCGCCGTCGAGCTGGCGGAGCAGGGCGGGGAGGTTCGGAGCCACCGCGTTGACCACATGCTGCTGCAGCGCCGCCTCGGCCGGCAGGGACGCGGCCGTCCGGACGGCCGCGGCGGCAAAGGTGGCGTTCCTGCCGTTGCGCTGGGCCCAGGCCGTGATCATCGCCACGGCGTCGTTCATCACCTTCGTGGCCTCGGTCCCCGTCAGGGTCTGGCCCTGGGCGCCGACCGGGCTGGCGGCCCCGATCTCCGTGCCGGGGGCCATGGCTGCCAGCTGGGCGGCGTACGTGATGAAGGTGCCGGCCGAGCCGGCGCGGGCTCCGCTCGGGGCCACATAGACCACGGTGGGGATCGTGCCGTTCAGGAACGCCTGGGCGATGCTGCGCATGCTGGTAAGGTCCCCGCCCGGCGTGTTGAGCTCGAGCACGAAGGCGGCGGCCCCGTCACGGGTGGCGACGCCGAGGGAGGATGTGATCAGGGCCGCGCTGGCGGGGTCGATGGCGCCGGAGAAGGTCAGGACGTCGACCTGCGGCGCCGCGGCGCGCACCGGCCCTGACCAGAGCCCGGCTCCGAGGAGCCCGAGCGCGAGCGCGGCCACGGCCATCGCCAGGCGGCGCAGGATTCCCATTTGGCCTTAGCATACCGCGCGCCGGGGTATCCCGGCGCAGGACCGGAGGGTGCGGCGACACCGCGCATGCGGACCG
>JAJYVM010000298.1 GCA_021792015.1 Bacillota bacterium
CTCGCGGTTGTGCTTGAGGTGGGGCTCGTCCGCGCCGCCGCACTGGCACCAGCCCTGCGCCAGCCCCTCGCCGTCGAAGACGAGCGCCGCGTGCGCGCGGCCGGTGCGCACCAGGTGCTCCTTCAGGGCGCGGTGGTCGCCGGCGCCGCGGCGGTACTCCGTGTGATTGGGCGCGCACCAGCAACCGCCGTAGATCCCGTTGTTGCGCTCGACCAGCTCCGCGAACGCATCCCAGGTGGAGGCATCCAGGGGGCGGACGGTGTGGGCCGGGCGCCCCGCTTCGCGCTCTGGCATCGGGGAGGGCACGTCCATGGTGGTATCCGTCCCTTCAGGTACCGGGTGCGGTCCCGGCGCATGCCTGCCGTCGGGCGTGCCCCTGCGCCATTTTGTGCCGCGCCAACCCGGGACCTACCTACCGCGACGCTCGTGACCGCCGGTGGCGGTCGGCTGATCGCGCACGACCACGTGTCGGTGCCGCTCGACATCGACACCGGAAGTCGGAGGCCGGGTCCAGGTCGCGTGTCCCTGCCGCCGCACCGCTGCCCACCCACCCCCAACCGGCCGCCGAACGGCGCCGACCCATGGTCCGAACGGCCGTTTCGACCGTCCCCGGCCGGGCCGGACAATGAGGCCATGGCGGAGTAAGGGAGCGCGGGCCATGGCGGAGCGGGCGGCCAGGGGCGGCAGGTCCGGCGACATGACGCCGGTGGTGGATCTCACACGGGAGCGGGGGACGGGTCCGGCCCGCAGCCGCCGTCCCCTCTACGTCGACCTGCTGGCGCCCTGCGGCGGCGCCTGTCCGGCCGGCGAGGACGTCGCCGGCTGGCTGGGCCTCTGCCAGGCCGGCCGCTACCGCGAGGCGTGGGAGCGGATCGTCGCCGACAACCCGTTGCCCGCCGTGCACGGACGCGTCTGCTACCACCCCTGTGAGGAGGCCTGCAACCGCGGCTTCCTCGATGCGCCCGTCGGCATCCACGCCGTCGAGCGCTTCCTTGGCGACCTGGCCGCCGATGAGGGCTGGCCGCTGCCGGCCGCCGCGGTGCCCAGCGGCAAGCGCGTGCTGGTCGTCGGCGCCGGCCCGGGCGGGCTCGCCGCCGCCTACCACCTGCGCCGGCTCGGCCACGAGGTCGAGGTCCACGAGGCCGGGCCCGTGGCCGGTGGCATGATGCACTTCGGCATTCCCGCCTACCGGCTGCCCCGCGCCGACCTGCTGAAGGAGGTCCGGCGCATCGAGGCCATGGGCGTGCGCTTTCGGTTCGGCCACCGCGTCGAGGACGTGCTGGCCGAGCAGGCCGCCGGGGCCTTCGACGCCGTGTTCCTGGCCATTGGCACGCAGGCGGCGCGCCACGTGGACATCCCGGCCCGCGACGCGGCCCGGGTCCTGGACGCCGTCAGCCTGCTGCACGACGTCGGCAGCGGGGATCCGCCGCTGCTCGGCCGCCGCGTGGTCGTCTACGGCGCCGGTAACAGCGCCATGGACGCCGCGCGCACGGCCCGGCGCCTCGGCGCCACCGAGACGCTCATCGTCTACCACCGCGACCGCGCCCACATGGCGGCCCACGCCTTCGAGGCGGACGAGGCCCTGGCCGAGGGGGTCAAGATCCGCTGGCTGACCAGCATCAAGGCCATCAGCGGCCAGGACCTGACCGTGGAGCGGGTGGAGCTGGATCCGGCCGGGCGGCCGCAGCCGACGGGCCAGGTCGAGACGCTGCGGGCTGATGCGGTCGTCCTGGCCCTGGGCCAGCAGACGGACGCCGGCTTTCTGCGGGGGGTCCCCGGCATCGCCCTGCGCGAGGACGGCTCCGTCGCCGTGGACGGCCAGCTGATGACCGGCCATCCCGGCATCTTCGCCGGCGGCGACATGGTGCCGGGGGAGCGGACGGTGACCGCCGCCATGGGCCACGGCAAGCTGGCCGCGCGGCACATCGACGCCTGGCTCCAGGGTGGCCGGTATGTCCCACCGGCCCGCCCGGCGCTGGCCGCCTTCGAGCTGCTGCACCTGCCGGTGTTCAGCGACGTGGACCCCGCCGCCCAGCCGCAGCGGGCGCCGGCCGCCCGCACCCGGGACTTCGAAGAGGTCGTGGCGGGGCTCGACGAGGCCGCCGCCCGCCGCGAGGCCCAGCGCTGCCTGTCCTGCGGCACCTGCTACGAGTGCGACAACTGCTTCGCCGCCTGCCCGGAGACGGCGATCGTCAAGCTCGGTCCGGGGCTGCGCTACGACGTGGACTACGCGCGCTGCACGGGCTGCGCCGTCTGCTTTCTGCAGTGCCCCTGCCACGCCATCGAGATGGTGCCCGAGCCGGCCGCGCCGGGGGAGTGAGACCGCGATGCCGCGCGCGATGGACGGCAACACCGCCGTCGCCCATGTGGCCTACCGCCTGAACGAGGTCTGCGCCATCTTCCCGATCACCCCGTCCTCGCCCATGGCCGAACTGGCGGATGAGTGGTCGGTGGCCGGGCTCACCAACCTGTGGGGCCGGGTGCCGGTCGTGCAGGAGATGCAGAGCGAGGGCGGCGCCGCCGGCGCGGTCCACGGCGCCCTGCAATCCGGGGCCCTGACCACCACCTTCACGGCATCCCAGGGCCTGCTGCTGATGCTGCCCAACATGTACAAGATCGCGGGCGAACTGAGCCCGACCGTCTTCCACGTGGCGGCGCGCTCCCTGGCCACCCAGGCCCTCTCGATCTTCGGCGACCACTCCGACGTGATGGCCGTGCGCGCCACGGGGTTCGCGATGCTGGCCTCCGGCTCCGTGCAGGAGGCCCACGACGGCGCCCTAATCGCGCAGGCGGCCGCGCTGCGGGCGCGCGTGCCGTTCGTGCACTTCTTCGACGGCTTCCGCACCTCGCACGAGGTCAACACGATCGAGCTGCTGACGGACCCGCAGATGCGGGCGCTGATCGACGACGATCTCGTGCGCGCGCACCGCGCGCGCGCGATGAATCCTGAGCACCCTTTCGTCCGGGGGCTGGCGCACAACCCGGACACCTTCTTCCAGGCGCGCGAGACCGTGAACCCGTACTACCTCCGCGTGCCGGGACTGGTGCAGGCCGTCATGGACGACCTCGCGGCGGCCACGGGGCGGCGCTACCGCCTCTTTGAGTACCACGGGGCCGCCGACGCCGACCGCGTGATCGTCGTGATGGGGTCGGGCAGCGAGCCGGCGCGCGAGGCGGCCGCTGCCCTCAACGCTCGCGGGCAGCGGGTCGGCGTGCTGCAGGTGCGTCTCTACCGGCCCTTCGCCACGGAGGCCTTCGCGGCCGCCCTGCCTGCGAGCGTGCGGGCCGTGGGTGTCCTCGACCGCACCAAGGAGCCGGGCGCTGCCGGCGAGCCCCTCTTCCTGGACGTGGTGGCGGCCCTGGCCCAGGCCCGGCCGCACGACCTGCCCCGCATGGTGGGCGGGCGCTACGGCCTCTCGTCCAAGGAGTTCACCCCGGCCATGGCCCGCGCCGTCTTCGAGGAGCTGGCCCGGCCGGCGCCGCGGCACGGCTTCACCGTCGGCATCACCGACGATGTGACGCACACCAGCCTGGCCGTGGATCCGGACTTCGACCCGGAGCCGGACGACGTCGTGCGCGCCGTGTTCTACGGCGTGGGCTCGGACGGCACCGTCGGCGCCAACAAGAACAGCGTCAAGATCATCACGGAGCACGGCGGCCGCTACGCCCAGGGCTACTTCGTCTACGACTCGCGCAAGTCCGGCACGGAGACGGTCTCCCACCTGCGCTTCGGCCCGCGCCCCATCCACGCCCCCTACCTGATCCGGCGGGCCAGCTTCGTGGCCTGCCACCAGTTCCCGCTGATCCAGCGCCACGACGTGCTGCACCTGGCGGCGCCGGGCGCCACCGTGCTCCTCAACAGCCCGTACGGGCCGGACGAGGTATGGCAGCATCTGCCCCGCTCCATGCAGCAGCGCATCCTCGACCTCGGCCTGCGGCTCCACGTGGTCGACGCCTCGGCCGTGGCGCGCCGGGCGGGCCTGCCCGGCCGCATCAACACCGTCCTGCAGACCTGCTTCTTCGCCCTCGCCGACGTCATGCCGGTCGAGGCGGCCCTCGGCCACATCAAGGACGCCATCCGGGCGACCTACGGCGGCAAGGGCGAAGATGTGGTGGCGCGCAACTTCGCCGCCGTCGACCAGGCCCTGGCCGGGCTGGCCGAGATCGTCACGCCAGGCGTCGTCACTGCGGCGAGCGACCGGCCGCCGCTGGTGCCCGACACGGCGCCGGCGTTCGTGCGCAAGGTGACGGCGGTGATGATGGAGGGCCGCGGCGACGAGATCCCCGTCAGCCTGATGCCGGCCGACGGCACCTTCCCGTCCGGCACCACCCGCTGGGAGAAGCGGAGCGTGGCCGACGAGGTGCCGGTCTGGGACCCGGAGCGCTGCGTGCAGTGCGGGCGCTGCAGCTTCGTCTGCCCGCACGCCGCCATCCGCGTGAAGTACTTCGACGCGGAGCGGCTGGCGGGCGCGCCCGCCGGCTTTCTGTCGGCGCCCATCAACGTGCGGGGCTTTCCGGGCGTCCGCTTCACGCTGCAGGTGGCCGTGGAGGACTGCACCGGCTGCGCGCTCTGCGTGGAGGCGTGCCCGGTCGGCACGCCGGAGCGCCGCGCCCTCAACCTGGCCGACAAGCCGCCGCTGGTGGCGGCCGGGCGGGCGGACATGGCCTTCTTCGACACCCTGCCCGTCAACGACCGGGCGCGGGTCGACTTCGCCAACGTGCGCGGGGTGCAGTTCCTGCAGCCCCTGTTCGAGTTCCCGGGCGCCTGCGCCGGATGCGGCGAGACCCCCTACCTGCGCCTGCTCTCGCAGCTCTTCGGCGACCGGGCCCAGGTGGCCAACGCCACCGGCTGCTCGTCGATCTACGGCGGGAACACGCCGGCCACGCCCTGGTCGGTGAACGGCGAGGGGCGGGGGCCAGCCTGGTCCAACTCGCTGTTTGAGGATAACGCCGAGTTCGGGCTTGGCTTCCGGCTGGCGGCGGACCAGCACCTGGCCCTGGCCGCCGACCTGGCCCGCAAGCTCGCGCCGCGGGTGGGCGCCGAGCTGGTCGCCGAGGTCCTGGCGGCGCCGCAGGTGCAGGAGTCGGAGATCCGGACGCAGCGGGCGCGGGTGGCGGAGCTGATCCGGCGCCTGCGGGAGCTGGGCGACGACCCGGCCGCCAAGGACCTGCTGTCCGTGGCCGACCACCTGGTCCGGCGCAGCATCTGGATCGTCGGCGGCGACGGCTGGGCCTACGACATCGGCTACGGC
>JAJYVM010000299.1 GCA_021792015.1 Bacillota bacterium
GAGCGCAGGTTGCCGGCGATCTGCTGCACGGTTACGGCGAGGCTGCTGGAGTCCGCGTCGGGTACCCGGTGCAGGTCGTCGTCTCCGACCTGGGCGATGGCGCGCTCCGCCAGGGTCTTTTGCGGGGAGCCTCGGTCGCCGCCTGCTTCAGGTACGCCTCCGCGAACGTCATGGCCTGGGCGACCTCCGCTTGGTGGCATGAAAGCGGCCTCCGGAACGGGCATCGCCGCCCCCGGCGCAAGCCGGGGCGGCACGAAATCGCTCGCTAAAAGCGCACCGGCAGGGCGCGCAGGCTGCGAATGGTGGAGTTGGGGCGCCACTCCGGACGGTCCGTGTCCAGGGCCAGCCGGGGCAGGCGCTCCAGCAACATCGGCAGCGCCACCTCCGCCTCCAGGCGCGCCAGCGGCGAGCCGAGGCAGAAGTGGATGCCGCGCCCGAAGGCCAGGTGGTGGTTGGCGTTGGCGCGGCGCAGGTCCAGGCGGTCGGGGTGCGGGAAGATGGCGGGGTCGCGGTTGGCTGCGCCCAGTAGGGCGACGACGGTCGTGCCGCGGGGCAGGCGGTGGCCGCTCAGCTCCACGGGGGCGTTGGTGCGGCGGCCGGTGCGCTGGACGGGCGACTCGAAGCGCAGCAGCTCCTCGACGGCGTTGGCGGCCAGGCTCGGGTCGCGGCGCAGGGTGGCCAGCTGGTCCGGGTGGCGCAGCAGCGTCAGGGTGCCGCTGGCGATGAGGTTGGCCGTGGTCTCGTGGCCGGCGACCAGCAGCAGCGCGCACATGGCCAGCACCTCGTCGAGGGTCAGGCGGTCGCCCGCCTCCTCGGCGGCGATCAGGCCGGCCAGGAAGTCGTCGTGGGGCGCGGCCGGGCCGGCGGCGTGGCGCGCGGCGATCAGCTCGGCGAAGTAGGCGCGCAGCTCACGCTGGGCGGCGGCGGCGTCGGCACGGACCTCGGGCGGGCGCGTCGCATCCGTGATGTTGACGATGCGGCTGGACCAGGCGTGGAAGCGGTCGTGGTCGGCGACGGGGACGCCGAGCAGCTCGGCGATCACGGTGGCCGGCAGGGGAAAGGCGAAGTCGGCGACGAGGTCGGCGCGGCCGGCGGCGGGGCCGGTGCGGGCGGTCACGGCTTCCAGCAGGCCGGAGGCGATGTCGGCGATGCGGGGGCGCAGGGCCGCCACGACCTTCGGCGTGAAGGCCCGGTTCACCAGCGCGCGCAGGCGGCTGTGGTCGGGCGGGTCCAGCATCAGCATCGAGCGCTGCATGCCGGAGGGCGCGATGGGGCGGCCGTCGTCGGGGTCCTGCTTTTGAAAGCGCGGGTCGGACAGGATCGTGACCACGTCGGCGTAGCGCGTGCAGACCTCGACGTTCAGCTCGGCCAGGTGGTGGACGGGTGACCAGCGGCGCAGGCGGCCGTAGAGCGGGTACGGGTCGGCGATGAACTCGGGCCGCATGACCTGGCGGGCGACCGCCGCGGAGTCAAGGCCGGCGGGGTCAGCGGCAGCGGGCGGGGTGGCGGCGTCAAAGGGGGCGGCGGGCGGGACGGCGGCGGGGACGGCGGGCGGATCGGGCCGGGCATTCGGCTCGGGGGAGTGCTCGGGCGCCATGGATCGGCCTCCTCGCCGTGGTCACCGGGTCCGGATCCCCCACCCCGTTCATCGTACCGCCTGCGCGCCTTCGCGACCGTGGGTGACGACGCGCTATAGTTCTTGGTAAGGAGGTAAGGTGCGCCCGTATGCCATCTGCCTATCGCGCACACGTGACAAGCAAGGGCCAGGTGACGCTGCCGAAACCGGTGCGGCAGGCCCTCGGCGTGCAGCCTGGCGACGACGTCGCCTTCGAGGTCGACGCGGGCGGCGTCAGCGTGCATCCCGTCCATGCGCCGAGCCGGTTCAGAGCCCTTGAGGGCAGGTGGCGCACGGGGCCGGGCTGGAGCCAGGCCCAAACCGATGCGTGGGTGCGCGAGGTCCGAGGCGAGCGCGAGCCGGAGCCGTCGTGAGCACGGCCCTGGATACGAATATCCTTGTCGACCTCCTGGCCGGCGACCAACCGAGCGCACGGGCGGCCAGCGCGGCCCTGGATGCGGCCGGCCGGCGCGGCGCCCTGGTGGTCTGCCCTGCCGTGCACGCAGGGCTGCTGGCGTTTCCCGGCAGGTCCGCTGTGGACGTCGACGCGCTGCTCGAGGACGTGGGCATCGATGTAGACGGGCAAATGACAGAGGCGGCCTGGCGGCGTGCCGGCGAGGCGTTCGCAGGACACGCCGCGCGGCGCCGGTCGGCGGCGGCCTCGGCTCCCCGCCGGATTCTCGCAGACTTCCTCATCGGCGCGCACGCCCTGAGCGGCGCCGCCACCCTCCTGAC
Organism: Bacillota bacterium; assembly: GCA_021792015.1. Taxonomy (GTDB): domain Bacteria; phylum Bacillota; class Sulfobacillia; order RBS10-35; family JAJYVM01; genus JAJYVM01. The sequence continues at coordinate 2,351 of JAJYVM010000299.1, forward strand.
GCGCGACGACCGCTTCTTCCGCACCGTCTTCCCCGAGCTGACGGTCGAGCGCCCCTGACGCGCGGGCGCCGAGTCGCCGACAAGCGCAGACGTGGGACGGGCGGGCGTGCACCCGTGACGGGCCCGCCATGGGCCTCAGCACCAGCCGCGGCGCAGCCGCGTATCCCCACCGCTCCGAACCGCTTCGCGGCGTTCGTGGCGTGGGCTCCGCACCCGCAGCACCCGCCGCGACGGGGGCAGGGTCTCGCGCGCGGGGTCCCTGCACCGGACTCCGACCACCCGGCCGGAGCCACACCAGGATGCGGCTTGCGGCCGGGCCGCGTACGCGGCCCGGCACAACATCGTTCCCGGGCCGTCTCGCCGCTTGCTCCATCCGGGCGCGGCTCGACCCAGCTTCGCTACAGCCGCTTCGCGGCCTTCGCTCGCGTCATCCGGACCCCGAGATCTCGGCCAGGCGCTCGCGGATGCCGGCGCGCACCAGGCCTCCGTGGTACGCGATGACGGCGGCGATGTCGTAGGATGCGAAGCTGCGGAGCGAGCGGAGGGCGTGCGGCATGTCCAGGGTGGGGCCGGTCGGCGGGCCGTTGAGGCGGCCATTGTCCGCCGTCAGCGCGTCCCCGGCGATCAGGGTGCGGCTGGGCTTGTGGTAGAGGCTGATGTGGTCGGGCGTATGTCCGGGGGTGCCGATCACCACCAGCCCGCCGCAGATCGGCAGCTCGTCGCCGGGCTTGAAGACCTCGTCGACCCGCGCCTTGGGCAGGGTCATGCTGGCCAGGCGGGCAGCGGCGGCCTTTTGGCGCTCGGCCACCTGCTCGGGCGGCAGGCCGGCGGTGAGCTGCGCGACGCCCTCGGGCGTCATCTTGATGGGGGTCCGCTCGCCCTGGATATAGGGCCGCTCCCCTTCGGCGGCCAGGACGCGGACGCCGGGGGCGGCGGCCACGACCTCCGGCAGGCTGCCGATGTGGTCGAGGTCGTGGTGCGTGATGACGATCTTGGTCAGCTTGTCCATCGGCTTGCCGGCCCTGGCCATGGCGGCGCGGAACAGCTCCAACTGGCCGGGGAACCCCGCGTCGACCAGCACCACGTCCCTGTCATCCCAGAGCAGCGCCGGGCAGATGGTGGCGGTCCGGCCCTGCATCTCCTGCGTGATCTCCAGCACCTCGACCCCGTCGGCGACCCGCATGGCACCATCCCTCCGGGGTCCATGGTACCGTGCGGCTGCGGACGGGGGCGCCGGCATTGCGGTCAGGCCCCGGGACGGCCGTGCCCGCGAGCGGAGCGCGCCCTTCAGCCTGCGGGCCGCACCGTCGACAGCCCCTCCCGCGCGCAGAGGTCCTGGTCGTACTCGATGCGGCCGGTGTATTCGGCCGGCGGCCGGCTGCACATCCACAGCGCGGCGGCGCCCATCGCGTCCGCCGGCTCGAAGTCGAGGCTGGGGTTGTCGGGGTCGTTCTGCGCCCACACGTTGCCGGGGGTGCGGATCCGGCCCTTCGGCGACAGCACGTTCACGGCGATGCCCTCGCCCTGCAGCTCGATGGCCGCCCCCTGCGAGAGGCGCTCGAGGCCGGCCTTCACCATCCCGTAGAGGGCGCCCCCCGCGCGGCGCCCTCTGTACGGGCCGGGACCCGGCGACACGGCCGCGCGCGAGGAGATGTTGAGGATGTGCCCGCCGCCGGCCGCCCGCAGGTGCGGCAGGGCCGCCTGCATCAGCAGCAGCGGTGCGCGCAGGTCGATCTGCCAGATCAGGTCCACGTGGCGCGCCTGCACCATGGCGAGGCTACCCGGGATGAGGATGGCGGCGTTGTTCACCACGATGTCGATGCGGCCCAGCTCGGCGACCGTGCGGTCCACGCAGGCGGCGATGTCGTCGGGGTTGCGCACGTCCGTGCGGATGGGCAACGCCGTGCCGCCGGCCGCGCGGATGGCCGCCGCCACGGAGTGGATGGTGCCCGGCAGGCGCCTGTCCCGCACCTCCTCCGTGCGGGCGGCGATGACGACCGCGGCGCCGGCTGCCGCCAGCCAGCGGGCGATGGCCTCGCCGATGCCGCGGCTGGCGCCGGTGACGATGGCGACCCTGCCTTCAAGGGCCATGGGCGGCCCCCTCGTGGCCCGAGTTGGGCATGGACCCGGAGGATTCCTCCGTCCAGAACGCCGCCGCCGGCGATTCGTGACGGCCCGCGCGCACGCGCGGGCCGACCGACGCGGCCTTGCGAGCGGGTTTCGCGGCCCGATGGCCAAGTCTGCACGGCATGGAGCACCGCGACCAGCAGGCCTGGATTGCCCGGCTCGGCCTCCGCGGGCAGGGGCTGCAGGGCGGCGCGCACGCCCGGCCCTTGCGGGGGAAGACGGGTCGGGCCGAGTATGGAGCGGGGGGCGTCGCTGTGAAGGTGTGCGTGCCCGTGACTTCGGACGGACTCGTGGAGCCGCGCTGGGGAAAGGCCCACCGCGTGGCCGTGGCCGAGGTTGAGGACGACACGGTGCGAGGGTGGCAGGAGTTCGAGGTCGGCTGGGATGCGCTCCACGATGCCGGATCCGAAGGCTCACACCACGCACGGATCGCCCGCTTCCTGCTGGACCAGGGCGTGGAGGCGGTGGCGGCCAGCCACATGGGGCCGCCGATGGCGGCCATGCTGGAGCGGATGGGGTTGCGGGTTCAGCTGGGTGCCTCCGGAGACGCGCGCGAGGCCGCCCGCCTGGCGGTGCGGTAGAGCCGGGGCGCCCTCGCCGCGACCGGCCGACGTGATGCTGGACCCTCGCCAGAGCGATCAGCATCGCCGGGTTGGACTCCGGCGCCGGGGACGGCATCCACGCGGACATCAAGGCCCTCGCGGCTGTGCAGGTCCGGGGGGTGCCGGCGCTGACGGCCGCCCCGCCGCAACACGCCG
>JAJYVM010000300.1 GCA_021792015.1 Bacillota bacterium
ACCGCGCCCTGCCCGCACCGCGCGCCAGTCACCGCCCTCGGGCAGGAGTTGGCGCCGCGCGCTCGGAAGCCCCAATACGGCAGGCGCGGCGTGGTCGCGCCCCAGCGCGCGCCCCAGCGCGCACCCCAGCGCGCGGAGCCGCGCCGACCGCGCCGCAGCCCCGCCGGACGTACCGGACGTTCCAGCCGTTCCGCGACGAAAGGCAGGAGATCCGCAGTGGCCGACACCGCCGACATGGCCAACACGGCCGATGCGGCCGACACGGATCCGCGCATGCTCGCGTTTGCGCGCACCGCCGTCGAGGTGGGCGTCAACCTCCAGCCCGGCCAGGTGCTGCACGTGCAGGCACCCTTCGAGGCGGCGGCGTTCGTGCGGCTGATCGCCAAGGCCGCGTACGGGACGGGCGGCCGGCTCGTGGACGTGGACCTGCGCGACGAGCGCCTGTCGCGCATCCGCTACGAGATGGCGCCCGCCGACGCCCTCGCCGAGTACCCGCCCTGGCGCGCCGAGACCATGCGCCAGCTGGGCGAGCGGGAGGCCGCCTTCCTCAACGTGATGGCGAGCGATCCCGACCTGCTGCGCGGCGTCGATCCGGAGCGGGTCGCCGCTGCGGAGTACGCGGCGATGTCGGCCATGGAGCGGGTGGGGCACATGGCGCGCATCGCCGGGATGCGGAACGTGTGGTGCGTCGTGTCGGTCCCAACGCCCGCCTGGGCCGCGAAGGTCTTCCCCGACGAGGCGGAGCCGGCCCGCACGGCCCACCTGTGGGACTGCATCCTGCAGGCCGCGCGGGTCGATGGCCCCGACCCCGTGGCCGCCTGGAAGCGCCACCTCGCCGAGCTGGAAGCCCGCGCCGCCCGCCTCAACGCGCTGCGGCTGGCTGCCGTGCACTTTCGCGGGCCCGGCACCGATCTCACCGTCGACCTGGTGGACGGCCATCTGTGGGCGTCGGGCCCGGCCCGCACCCCGGGCGGCGTCGCCTTCGTGCCCAACATGCCGACCGAGGAGGTCTTCACCGCCCCGGCGCGGTCGGGCGCGCGCGGCGTCGTCCGCAGCACGCGGCCCGTGCCCGTGCGCGGTGTCACCGTGCGCGACCTGGAGCTGACCTTCGCCGACGGCCGTGTGGTGGGCGCGACGGCCTCAACAGGTGGGGAGGCGCTGCTGGGCCTTTTGCGCACCGACGACGGGGCGATACGCCTGGGCGAGCTGGCCCTGGCCCCGGACGACTCCCCCGTCGCCCAGCTCGGCGCCCTGTTCTACAACCCGCTCTTTGACGAGAACGCCGCCTGCCACCTGGCCCTGGGGCGCGCCTACCCCGTCTGCGTGGAGGGCGGCGCCGATCTGGACGAGGACGCGCTCACGGCCCGCGGCGTCAACACGAGCCTGGTGCACCTCGACTTCATGGTGGGCTCGTCGCGGGTCGACGTCGATGGCCTGAGCGCGGCCGGGGATGTGACGCCCCTCATGCGGGGCGGCTGCTGGGCGTTCTCGGTGTAGGGCGCGCCTGCGCGCGCCCTACGCAAACGCCGCGCTTCGGGCGGTTTGGGTGGGCGGAGCGACGGCCCGCCATCCCCGCGATCCGGGCGACGGCGCTGGCGCCTCGCCGCGGTGCGGTGCGGTGCGGCAGCCGCTCTTGGGGGAGGGAGCAGGGTACGGCCGCACCGGCTCCGAAGCCAGCGATCAGCGCAATCAGCCCCCAAGACCTGGCGGAGAGGGTGCAACCCTGTGGCCGAGCCCCTGCGGCTTGACGACTACTACCGGCTGCGCGCGATCACCGAGGTGGCGCTGTCGCCGGACGGGCATCTGGCGGTCTTCGGCCTGCGGGCGCAGCGCCGGCGTGAGGACGACCAGCAGAGCAGCCTCTGGATCGTCCCCACCGACGGCTCGGAGCCGGCCCAGCGGCTGACCCGCGGCCCCGGGGACGCCCGGTCGGCGGCGTTCTCGCCCGACGGCCGCCTGCTCGCCTTCCTCGGCCAGCGGCCGCATGAATCGGAGGTCGCGGCATCGCTGCCCAAGGAGGAGGCGGAGCACGAGCCGCGGGCCCAGATCTGGGTGCTCGATCTGGCGCGGGGCGGCGAGGCGCGGCAGGTGACGGCCCGTGAGGAGGGGGTCGCCGGGTTCGACTGGGCGCCGGACGGCCGGCGTCTGGTCGTGGCGGCGCGAGCGCCCACCGACGCCCAGCGCGCCTACCTCAGGGCCCTGCGCGACAGGTCGCGCCCGGGGCCCTACGTCCTGCGCCGCACGCAGCATAAGCACGACACGCGCGGCTTCCTGGACGAGGTGGCCACCCACCTGTTCACGGTCGATTTGGAGAGCAGGGCCGAGCGGCAGCTGACGGACGGGCCCTGCGACGAGGGCGAGCCGCGCTGGTCGCCGGACGGGCGCTGGATCGCGTTCACCTCCAATCGCACGGGCGACCCGGACAACAACCGCCGGACCGACCTCTGGCTCGCCGCGGCAGACGGCGACGGCGGCGGCTTCCGGCGGCTGACCTGCGGCGACGTGGCCGCGCGCTGGCCGCGCTGGTCCCCGGACGGGCGGCGCCTCGCCTTCGTATCCTCGCTGGAACCCGAGAGCACATACCGCCTCAGCCTGCTGATGACGGTCGCGGCGGGCGGCGGGCAGGAGCTGGCCGCCCTGCCGGTCGGCGAGGGCTTCGCGTCGGTGGGCGGCATCGTCGGCGACACCGTCGCGGGTGACCCCGTGGCACACGCCCACGTCTACCCGGTGCCCCTGGGGCGCAGTCCCGTGGCCGTGCTCACCGAGGGCCTGGACCGGCCGGTCGTCGGCGCGCCGGCCTGGGCGGGTGACGACGCGCTGCTGGCGCCGGTGGGCGACCGGGGGCAGACCGTGCTGGTGCGGTGCGAGGCGGACGGACGCTGCGTGCGGGTGCACCCGGCCGCGGAGGACCGGCTGTGCACACTGGGCGCCGTGGATGCGGCCGGCGGCGTCACGGTCGCCGTGGTCGACCGCCCGGAGACCGGCCCCGACCTCTGGCGGGTGGGCGGCGGACGCCTGACGGACGTCAACCCGTGGCTGCGGCAGCGGCGCCTCCTGCCCGCGCGCTGGGTGCAGGCCGGCGCGGCCGAGGCGCTGGTGCTGGGCGAGGTGTCGGCGTCCGCCCCCCTGCTCGTGGCCATCCATGGCGGGCCGCAGGCCTACGACAGCCCGGGCCTGCGCTTCGACCGCCAGTACTGGGCCGGGCAGGGCTACGTCGTCGTCATGGTCAACTACCGCGGCTCGATCTCGTACGGCGAGGCGTTCTGCCGCGCCATCCAGGGCGACTGGGGCCCGCGCGAGCACGCCGACGTGATGGCGGGGGTCGACGCCGTGCTGGCCCGCGGCTGGGCCGACCCGGCACGGCTCTACTGCACCGGGTTCTCGCAGGGCGGCATCATGACGAACTGGGCCGTCGGCCACACGGACCGCTTCCGGGCCGCCGTCAGCGAGCACGGCATGTGGGACTACCGGGCGGCGTTCGGGACAGACGACTGCCACCTCTGGTGGCAGGACGACCTGGGCGTGCCGTGGCAGAACGAGGCGGCCTACGCCCGCATCTCCCCCGCCTCCGGCGCGGCGGCCATCCGCACGCCGCTGCTCATCACGGCGGGGGAGCACGACTGGCGCTGCCCGCTCGACCAGGCCGAACTCTTATACATCACGCTCAAAAAGCGCGGCGTGCCCAGCGAGCTGGTGGTGTACCAGGGCGAGCACCACGCCATCAGCCGCCCGGCCAGGGCCATCGACCGCCTGCGCCGGATCGGTGCTTGGCTGGCGCGCTACGGCGGGCAGCCGCTCGCCGCGGCCGACGCCGCCGACTCGGGGGACGGTGGGTCCGCGGCCGGCGCCGGACGCGGGGCTGGTGCTGGCGCCGGGGCCGGCGGGCCGGGTGCCGTTGACGCGGCCGGTCCGGCCGCTACCGCCGTCGGGCCGTCGTGACGAATGTGGCGGAGCGGCCAGCGCTCCACGCCGGAACCGACAGAGGTGACCCGCCAGGGGCGGGGCGGGCGGGATCGGCTGCATGGGCAGCGGCCTGAGCCGGGGTTCCGCCGGCGCGGAGACCGCCAACAAGTGGGCCGTGCTGGCGCTCGCCGGCACGGCGGCGTTCATGACGACCCTGGACGCCTCGATCGTCAACATCAGCCTGCCGGCGATCGCGCACACGTTCGGGGTCGCCCTGACCGGCACGATCGAGTGGGTCATCATCGGCTACCTGGTGGTGAGCGGGGCGTGCCTGCTCAGCCTGGGCCGGCTGGCCGACATGATCGGGCGGCGGCCGATCCTGATCGCGGGCCTCATCGTGTTCACGCTGGGCTCGGCCCTCTGCGGCGCCGCACCCACGCTGACCGCCCTCGTGGGGGCGCGATTGTTCCAGGGCCTTGGCGCCTCGATGATCTTCGCCGTCAACCTCGCCATGATCAGCCACGCCTTCCCCCCGGGCGAGCGCGGCCGGGCCCTCGGCCTCAACGCGGTCATCGTGTCGCTTGGCGTCAGCGTGGGACCCTCGCTCGGCGGCCTGATCACCCAGGCGCTGAGCTGGCGCTGGATCTTCTACGTGAATGTGCCGGTCGGCGCGGTGGCCCTGCTGGCCGCCGTCCGCATCCTGCAGGAGCGCAGGCGTCGCGACCCCGGCCGCTTCGACCCGCTGGGCGCGAGCCTGCTGGCTGTGGGCCTGGCCGGCATCACGCTCGGGCTGTCCTTCGGCCAGGAGTGGGGCTGGGGCTCGCCGCGCCTGATCGCCGCGCTCGCCGTGGGCGCCGTCGCGCTTGTGGCCGGCCTGCTGGTCGAGGCCGCCGTGCCCGCGCCGATCCTCGACCTTGGGCTGCTGCGCAACCGTGTCTTCTCATCGGCCATCGTCAGCTTCCTTGTGTCCCAGCTGGCCCTCTTCGCGGTCGGCTTCCTCCTCCCGTTCTACCTCGAGCAGCTGCGCGGCTTCTCGGCCGAGCGTGCCGGGCTGCTGCTGACGCCGTTCTCCATCGCGCTGGGCGCCACGTCCCCGTTCAGCGGCATGCTGGCCGACCGCTTCGGCTCCCGCTGGCTGTCGCCGTTCGGCCTGGCCGTGGCTACCGCGGGCCTGCTGTCGCTGGCCCAGCTCGGCCCGCACAGCAGCAGCTTCGACTTGATCTGGCGCCTCGCCCTGGCGGGGTTTGGCCAGGCGATCTTCCAGTCGCCCAACACGCGCGCCCTGATGGGGGCCGCGCCGCGCAGCCAGCAGG
>JAJYVM010000301.1 GCA_021792015.1 Bacillota bacterium
CGAGCGGCGGCAACGGCCAGGGGGGCGCCATTTACAACGCCGGCACCCTGAAGGTCACGGGCACGACCTTCGCGTGCGACATCGTCCGCGGCGGCTCCGGCGGCATCGGCGGGACCGGATACGGTGGCGGCTGGGGCGGCATCGGCGGGATCGGCGGCTCGGGGGGCAACGGGGGCAAGGGTGGGGACTGGGTCTTCCCGAACGGCGTCAAATGCAAGAACGCCAGCAAGGGTGGCGGCGGCGGCGGCACGGGCGGCACGGGCGGGATGAGCGGCAAGAGCGGCAATGGCAGCTTTGCCGGCGCCGGCGGCGCGGGCGGCGCCGCAGAAGGCGCGGCGATCTTCGACGCCGGCACGCTCACCGCGGGCGATGTCACCTTCGCCGGCAACCTCGGCAACGGCGGCAACGGCGGCAGCGGCGGCAACGGCGGCAACGCGGCGATGGGGCCGGTGAGCAACGGCGGCGGCGGGGCTGCGGGAGGCTGCACCAAGTATATCTCGCCGGCGTTTCCCAAGGGCCAGGTCTACCCACCCTGCGGCACGCCCGGCAAGGGCGGGAAGCCGGGATACGGCAAGCAGTACGGGCTCGGGCGACCCGGCGAGGACGGCGGTCCGGGCGGAGCGGCGGCGGGCGGCGCCATCTACGCGACGGCAAGTTCCACCGCGTCGCTCAGCGCCGTGACGTACGGCGCCAACAACGGCGCAGCCCAGAACCAGGCCAACCTCGTGACCGGTGGCCAGGGCGGCCTCGGCGGCGCCGGCGGCTACAGCAAGTGCGCGCTCCTGGCCAGCGGCGGGGCGGGTTGCTTCATCACGTACGGTGGCGGTCCCATCCTGACCGGCAAGCAGCAGCCGAGCGGCAACGACGGCACGAACGGCCCGGGCGCCGGCGCCGACCTCTTCACGGCCGGGGCCAATGACTCGCAGTTGCAGATCGTGACCGACTCCCTGCCCGGCGGCAGCGTCGGCGGCGGCTACTGGGGCTGGGTCCAGGCCACGGGCGGGACGACGCCCTACGCCTGGTCGGTGCAGGGCTCCCTGCCACCCGGGCTCAGCCTCGGGACCACCTACGGCAACCTCTCCGGCACGATCCAGCAGGCCGGGACCTACCTCTTCACCGTGCAGGTTCAGGACAGCTCGACCCCGGCCCTGACGGCGACGCAGGCGCTCTCGATCACGATCCCGGCCCAGGCGGTGTACCAGTCGGGCTCGACGGTGGCCGGCTCCAGCAACGCGGCCAGCACGAGCCCGAACGGCAGCGCCACAGCGGGCGGCGCCGGCACGCCCACCAGCGACGTGACGGCCACGGCCAGCAACGGCGCGGGTCAGGTCGCCGTCACCGACTACAACGCCAACCCCGGGAGCGGCGTGTCCTTCCAGAGCACCGGCCAGTACTTCGATGTGGCCCTGTCCTCAGGCAACACGTTCCAAAGCGTCACCATCCAGAAGTGCGGCGTCACGGCCGGCGACACGGTCATGTGGTCCCCGGACGGCGTGAGCTGGCGGGCCGTGGACCCGCAGAGCTACAGCAACGGCTGCATCACGCTCGGCCCGCTGACCAACACCTCCTCCCCCACGCTGGCGCAGCTGAACGGCACGCCGTTCGCCGTCGCGGCCACCCCGTCGCCCCTCGCGGCGGGCGACACCCTGACCTTCTCGTTCACGCCGCTCGCCGCCGCCGGGTCGCTCGCGCCCGGCGACACCATCACGGGTGCCGTGTACGCCCGGACGGCGGGCGGCGACCCCGTCACCGGCGCCACGGTCTACATCTCCGCCAGCGCAGGGGCGGATGCCGCCGCCGAGGGGACGGCCCTCACGGCCACGCCCGCGCCGTTCACCACGGACGCAGGCGGCCAGGTGGCCATCGTCTACACGGCGGGGCAGGCGGCGAGCGGAACCGACGCCATCACCGCCGCCAGCGAGCCGGGCGCGACCCCGGCCATGAGCGCCACGACGACCTACAGCTACGCGGCGCCGACCAGCCCGCCCGCGGCCGTCACCCTGCTCGCCGACCCGTCCCAGGCCGCACCGGGCGCGCCCGTGACCATCTCCGGCGCTGTCCATGACGGCGCGGGCGATCCCGTCGCCGGCGCCGTGGTCGACCTATCGACGACCGCGGGCAGCCTCGACGCCCTGTCGGTGCCGACCGCCGCCGATGGCAGCTACAGCACCACCCTGACCATGCCGCCCGCCGGCGGCGCCACCCTGGCCGCATCCGTGGAGGGCGCCTCGCCCTCGCTCACGGCCATGGCCATCGTCACCCCGCCGGGCATCACCGTCACCGGCACCGCGACGGGCGCCACCACGGCCGGCGGCACGGGGGCGACCGCCCCGACGACCGCCCGAGGCACGGGCGGATCCGGATCCATCACGGTCTCCGAGTACAGCGGCGACCCCGGCGGCCCGCCGACCTTCACGGCGGCCGGCGCCTACTTCGACGTCGCGCTCGCGCCGGGAAGCACCTACTCCACGCTCACCATCACCCAGTGCGGCGTCGCCGCCGGCCAGCAGCTGTACTGGTGGAACGGCTCCGCCTGGGCTCCCGCCTCGGTCCGGTCCGCGACCGGCGGCTGCGCCACGGCCACGGTAACCGCAGCCAGCTCGCCGAGTCTGGCGGACCTGACGGGCACGCCCTTCGCCGTCGGTGGGGCGGCCACGGTGACGACGACGATCAGCGGCAGCTCCTCCGCCACCACGGCCCCCGCGGCCGCGACGGCGGCCAGCGTCGGCACGAGCGGCGGCAAGCTCGCCACCGCCGACGGCGACTTCACGCTCACCCTGGCGGCGGGCGAGCTGGCCGCCGGCCAGACCCTCGCCGCGACGGACACGGCGACCGCCCCGGCGGCCCTTCCGGCGGGGATGGCCGCGGTGGGCCCCTTCGTGACCCTGAGCGGCGGCCCCCTGGCCCACCCCGCCGCCGCCACCTTCCGCTACGAAGCCGGCTTCACGGAGCCCGACCGGATCAGCGTCTATGCGCTCGGCGGCGCGGGCTGGACCTTCCTGCCCACCGCCCGCGCGGACGGCGCGGTCTCCGCCTTCCTGCCGGGCCCGGGCACGTACGTCGCGCTCGCCGCCACCACCGACCTGAACGACGTTCCGTCCGGCTTCTGGGCCGCCTCCGCCATCGACCAGGCCCTGGCCGCGGGCATCGCCAGCGGCTTCCCGGACGGCAGCTTCCTTCCCGGAGCGCCCGTGACGCGGGCCCAGCTCGCCAAGATGCTGGTGCTGGCCCTTGGCCTGGCGCCCCAGATCCAGTCGGCGTCCCGTTTCGCCGACGTCGCCGCCGGCGCGTGGTATGACCCGTACGTCGGCGCGGCGGCGCAGGCCGGCATCGTCGTGGGCGTGACGCCCACACGCTTTGCGCCCGATCTCCCCGTGACGCGCGAGGAGATGGCCGTCATGGTGGCGCGCGCCTTCCGGCTGACGGGAGGCCGCACGGCGCCGTTCACCGACAGCGCCGCCATCGACGCCTGGGCCGGGGCCGGCGTGCGGGCAACGGTCGCCGCCGGATACATGGGCGGCTTCCCGGATGGCTCCTTCCAGCCGCTCGCCGCGGCGACCCGCGCGCAGACCGCGAAGGTGCTGGCGGCGGCGATCGCCACCCTCGCCCCTTAGCGGCAAACGGCCGCCAAGCCGCAACGGGAACAGCTTGTCAGGGGCCCTGCCGCACGGCAGGGCCCCGCACGAGCGCGCCCGCCTTGGCGATCCACGTAACCTCCGGTCGAACAAACCCCTGCGGCACAAGGAGGAGAAGCCATCGCGGCACGAAATTGGTGGACGAGCGCCCCGCAGGGGCGGTAAAGGAGATGATGGCGTTGAACAAGGGTGACCTGACCCGAGTCGTGGCCGACGAGACCGGCTTCACGCGCCGCGACGCCGGCGAGGCGATCGACGCGATCTTCACGGTGATCGCGGACGCCCTCGCCAAGGGCGAGAAGGTTTCGCTGGTGGGCTTTGGCGGCTTCGAGGTGCGGCAGCGCGCCCCGCGCATGGGTCGCAACCCGCAGACCGGCAAGGCCGTCCGCATCAAGGCCAGGAAGGCGCCGGCGTTCCGGCCCGGCAAGCCGCTGCGGCAGGCCGTGAACGGCTGAGCCGGTGATGTCGTGAGGGGCGGCGCCTTTGCGCCGCCCCCTGATTCACGCGGACAGGCGGCTCCCGCATAGCCATCGGCATGGCCAAGACGACAGCCGCCTACCTGGCCCAGGCGCAACCCCTGGCCGGCGCCGTGCTGGCGCAATGCCAGCAGGTCGGGCGCGCCGAGCTCACCCGCCTGCACGAGGTCATCGCGCCCCTGGCCGGCTGGCCCGTGCCGGCCGTCGCCGAGCACGCCGCCGCCCTGGCCGACCTGCTCGAGCGCATGGCGCGCCTGGCCGGTTGAGCATGCGGGTCGCCCTCTACCTTCGGGTCTCGACGGAGGAGCAGGCGCGCGAGGGGTTCTCGATCGCGGCCCAGGAGCGGGCGCTCCGCGCCTTCTGTGAATCCCAGGGCTGGAGCGTCGGCGGTGTCTTCGCCGATGAGGGCTGCTCCGGCAAGGACATGCGCCGGCCGGCGCTGAGCCGGCTGCTGGCCGAGGCCGGCGCCCACGACGCGGTGCTGGTCTGGCGCCTGGACCGCCTGTCGCGCCGGCAGGCGCACACGCTCCGCATCATCGAGGAGATCCTGGAGCCGGCCGGGGCAGGCCTGCGCAGCGCCACGGAAGCCTTCGACACGACCACGGCCGCCGGCAAGGCCATGGTGGGGATGCTGGCCGTCTTCGCGCAGCTGGAGCGCGAAAGCATTGTCGAGCGCACGAAGCTGGGGCTCAGCGAGCGGCGGCGCCAGGGCAAGTGGTCGGGCGCGGCGCCGTGGGGGTTCCGCTACGGGCCGGACGGGCGCCTCGTGCCCGATCCGGAGGCGGCGCCGTGGGTGCGGGCCCTGTTCCGGCGGGCGGCGAGCGCGGGCCCGGCCGCCCTCGCGGGCTGGCTCGCCGCAAGTGGCGCCCCGACGCCCCGCCCCGGCGGGCGCTGGTGGGCGAGCACGGTGCGCCTGATTCTGCAAAACCGCGCCTACGTGCCGGCGCTCGTCGACGAGGCCTCGCCGGCGGCTCGCCTCCTCGATCGGGCCGTCGAGGCCGGCCACCGCGTGGTGCGGGTGAGCAGCGAGCTGTTCCGGCGGCTCTCGGATCGGGACGGACCCTCCGGCATCGCGGCCGTCGTCCGCCG
>JAJYVM010000302.1 GCA_021792015.1 Bacillota bacterium
AGCCCGTACACGGGGAACTGGATCCGGCCGGCCGTGGCGCCCTTCAGGTCCACGATGGCGCCGACGGACTGGTTGGTGAGGCTCAGGATCTGCTGGCTGGCCCCACGCACCGTGATGTTCACCGAGCTCGGACTGACCGACTGGACCGCCAGATCGGCGGGCAGGTCGCGCCACGACACCGACACCGCGTCCACGGTCCGCTGGGTCTGGGTGCCCACGCTCGCGGCGTTGTTCGCCTGAAGCCAGATCACGAGCGCCAGCACGACCGCGATGATCTTGACGACGGTATCGTTCTCGAGCCACTTATCCATGCTGGCGCGCGCCGCCCCCCCGTGGCCGCAGGTGGAGCTGGCTGGTGACCTCCTTGGGCGGCAGCATCTGCTCCAGCATCTCGCGCAGGGTGTGCTCGTCCGGGCTGCGGATCAGCTTGGCCGCGCTGGCCAGAGAGATGGCGCCCGTCTCCTCGGAGACGACCAGGGCCAGGGCGTCCGAGTGCTCGCTGATGCCGACGGCGGCTCGGTGGCGGCTGCCGAACTCTGTGCCCAGCTGGGTCTCCGCCAGCGGCAGAAAGCAGGCCGCGGCAAGGATGCGGTTGCCGCGGACGATGACGGCACCGTCGTGCAGCGGCGTGTTGGGGATGAAGATGTTGATCAGGAGCTCGGCCGTGACGACGGCGTCCACGCGGATGCCGGTCTCCACGATGTCCGCGAGGCCCGTCTCCCGCTCCAGCACGATCAGGGCGCCGATCTTGTTGCGCGAGAGCACTGCCGCCGCCCGCAGCAGCTCGTCGATCAGCGAGGTGACCGCCTCGCCGCCGAGGTCGGCGAACTGCACCTGGAAGAAGCGGCCCCGCCCCAGCTGCTCCAGGGCGCGGCGCAGCTCCGGCTGGAACACGATGGGCAGGCCGACGACCAGGGCCAGCTCGAAGTTCTTGAACAGCCAGGATGTGGCGTTGAGCTGCAGCCACTGGGCGGCCGTCGCCACGATGACGATGACGATGACGCCCCGCAGCAGCTGCACGGCGCGCGTTCCGCGCACAAACTTCAGGATCACGTAGATGACGTAGGCGACGATGGCAACATCCACCAGGGACTCGAGCCACTTCGCCACAGTGAAGCTGCTGAGGTCGAAGCTCATGCGACCTCACTTCTCCGGGGCTCACGGCCGCCCCTTTGGCGACTGGGCGCGGTGCGTGGGGAATCAGGCGCCGTCGCGACCCCCCGGCGCCGTGTAGTAGGCCAGGGCCTGCAGGGCCTGGCTGAGGTCGATGTTCTCGACGTGAACGCTTGGCGGCACCTCCAGACGCACCGGCGCAAAGTTCAGGATGGCCTCCACCCCGGCCGCGCACAGCGCCTCGGCGACCTGCTGCGCCCGCGCGGCCGGCACGGCCACCACGCCGACGCGGATCCCCAGCTCCCGGACGACCCGTGGCAGCTCGGCGACGTCGCGCACGCGGGTCCCGCCGAGCGCCTGGCCGATCTTCGCGGGGTCCGCGTCGAAGACCGCCAGGATGTCCACGTGTTGATCCTGACTCTGATTGTACCGGGCCAGGGCCGTTCCGAGATGCCCCGCTCCCACCAGCGCGACCGCAATGTCCCGGTGCAGCCCGAGAACGTCGCGGATGCCGTCCAGCAGCGCCTCGGTGCGGTAGCCCACCCCCCGGGTGCCAAAGCTCCCGAAATGGGCGAGATCCTTGCGGATCTGCTCGGAGGAGAAGCCCGTCAGCCGGGAAAGCTCGGCGGAGGAGACAATCTCCACGCGCTGGGCCGCCAGATCGCCAAGAACCCGCAGGTAGACCGGGAGCCGCTTGACGGCGACCTGGGGGATCCGGGCGCTCACGCGCTCCGCTCGACGAGGTAGGCAGCCAGCGCCGTCAGGGTGTCGCGGCAGGGGGAGCCCGGCAGCGCCTCGAGCTGGGCCTGCGCCTCCCGGGCCAGCCGCACCGAGCGCCCGCGCGCGTACGCCACCGAGCCGGAGCGCTCGGCGATCTCGCGCACGCGCTCGACGTCCTCGTCGTCCACGCGCCGCCCGGCCAGCAGCGCGAGGATCTCGTCCGCCTCGGCGGCGTGGACCAGGGCGTGGATGACGGGCAGCGTCACGATCCCCGCCCGCAGGTCGGCCCCGGCGGGCTTGCCGAGGCTGGCGGCCGAGCC
This sequence comes from Bacillota bacterium, assembly GCA_021792015.1. GTDB lineage: Bacteria > Bacillota > Sulfobacillia > RBS10-35 > JAJYVM01 > JAJYVM01. The sequence continues at coordinate 2,154 of JAJYVM010000302.1, forward strand.
CGTCAGGTCGAGCACGTCGTCCGTGATCTGAAAGGCCAGCCCCACGGCTGAGCCGTAGGCGGCCAGCGCCTCCTCGACCCGCGGCGGCGCCCCGGCCGCGACGGCGCCGAGGCGGCAGCACTCGGCGATGAAGTAGCCTGTCTTTGCGTCGATGCGGTCGAGGTAGCCCGCCTCGTCACAGGCCTGCCACTGGTCGGCCACCTCGCGCATCTCGCCGGCGCACATCCGCGAGACGACGTCGGACATGATGCGGACCACGCGGTTATTGCCCGTGGCCGCCAGCATGGTGAAGCCGCGGGCGAAGAGGTAGTCGCCGATCAGAACCCCGAAGGCCTCTCCCCACTTGGCGTGCACCGTGGGCACCCCGCGCCGCAGCGCCGAGCCGTCCACGATGTCGTCATGGACAAGCGTCGCCATGTGGATGATCTCCGCGGCCGCCGCCACGGGAATGAGCGCGGGCGCCTCCGCGCCCGCGGCCCCGCCCGCAAGCAGCACCAGCGACGGGCGCAGCCGCTTGCCGCCCCCCTGCAGCAGGTGCATCGCGACCTCGGCGGTCAGCGGCCCGTCGGTCCGAAGCGCGCGGGCGATGGCCTCCTCGACACGCGTCAGGTCGTCGCGCACCCCGAGGAACAACGCTTCGGAACCGGCGCCCGCCCGCTCGGTGGACGTCCCCATCCGGCAGCCCCCTCATTAGAACCGGCGAACGCGCGGGAAGGACCCGCGCGTTCCTTCATCCTGAAAGCCGGCGCTCAAACACGGCCGGCGCGAGACCCGACGGGGCGGGCGCGACACACGCACCGCCCCCATTTCATTCTCCCGCATCAAATGCTTTCCTGCCGGGGCCTGCTTCACGCCCAAGGGCCCGAAGGGCCCGCAGCCGGTGATTGACCGCCGACCGGCCCAGCGGCGGGTCGGCCAGGGCGCCCAGCTCCCGGAGCGGGAGGTCCGGATGGCGGAGGCGCAGTTCGGCGACCTGGCGGAGCGTGGGCGGCAGATCCCCCAGATGCAGGCTCCGGATCGCGCTGATCTGCGCGGCCGCCGCCCGCGCCGCCTTGTCGATGTTCGCGTTGTCGGCGTTCACCAGGCGATTGACGCGGTTCTTCAGGTCGTGGAGCACGCGGGCGTCCTCGATGAGGAAGCTTGCCTCCGTGGCGCCGATCAGCCGCAGGAAGTCCGCAATGTGGCCGGTGTCCTTCAGGTAGGCGACCGAGGCGCCCCGCCGCACGGTCACGTGCAGGCCGACCCCGAAGCGTGCGGCCTGGACCACGGCCAGCTCGGCCGTCCCCGGCTCCGGGAGCACGATCTCCAGGTGGTGCGCGCTCACCGACCCCGCGCCCAGGAACAGCCCGCGCAGAAAGCCCCGGGCGGCAGCCGGCGCGCGCAGGGACGGCGGGCCGGGCAGCGGCCCCGCGTCGGGGACGTGCACGCGGTAGCGGCGGCCGGTGACACGCACGCTCACCACCAGGCCGAGGCTGCGAAACAGGCGGTACGCCCTGCGGGCGATGGCCGGCCTGTCCACGCTGACGACCAGCCCCGCGCGGGCGCCGCTGGGCCGCGCGGCGCGGCAGAGCCCATAGAGCTCGGCGCGATCCGCCGCGGGCGGCTGGGGCCCGGCGTGCGCGGCCTCGTCCGCCGCCGAGGCCGAGAAGGACTGCAAGCTCATGTGCCGGCCCGGGAAGTCTCCGCCCCGCGAGCGCCATGCGCTCGCGGCACGGCGCGGCGGATGCGGTCGGCCAGCAGGTAATGGTCGACGACGCGGTTGGGTTCCGGCGGCCCCGCGCGGCGGAGGTATTCGTGCAGGAGCATGGCGGCCAGCCGCTCCGGGTCGTGGCGGACCAGGCCCTCGGCGGCGGCCAGGTCGCCCGTCACCACATGCACGCCCATGCCCTCCAGGGCGGCCCGGTCCACGCGCACCGGGGCGGCGCCCTGCAGGCGGTAGGGGGCGGCACGGGCGGCGCTGACCGGAGCCGTGTTCACGACGACGGCGTCGACCAGGCCGGGACCGGCAAGGGCGCGCAGGGCGGCCAGGTGGTCGGCGGCGCTGAAGCCGCCGGTCTCCCCTGGCTGCGTCATCATGTTGACCACGAACAGGCGCGGGCCGCGGGCGGCGCGCACGGCCGCGGCCAACTCGGGCAGCAGCAGGTTCGGCAGGATGCTGGTGTAGAGGCTCCCGGGCCCGATCACGATCAGGTCGGCCGCCGCCACGGCCTCGCAGGCCTCGGGCAGGGCGCGGGCGCCCTCCGGGAGCAGGCGCAGCTCGGCGATGCGGCCGCCGGCGGCGGTGATGGCGGATTCGCCATGCACCTCGCGGCCGTCCTCCAGGCGCGCGGCCAGGCGCACCTCATCGGTGGTGGCGGGCAGGACGCGGCCGCGGACGGCCAGGACCCGGCTGGCCGCGGACACGGCCGCGACGAAGTCGCCCGTGATCTCGTCCAGGGCACCGATCAGCACGTTGCCGACGGTGTGGCCGGCGAGGCTGCCGCGCTCGAAGCGGTGCTGGAAGACCTCCGCCATCAGCGGCTCCGTCTCGGCCAGGGCGGCCAGGCAGTTGCGCAGGTCGCCCGGCGGCAGGATGCCCAGCTCGCCGCGCAGGCGGCCGGAGCTGCCGCCGTCGTCGGCCACCGTGACGATGGCGGTGATGTTCGTCGTGTACTCCTTCAGGCCGCGCAGCAGGGTCGAGAGGCCCGTGCCGCCGCCGATGGCCACGACGCGGGGGCCGCGGCCGCGCTGGCGCTGCAGATAGAGGGCCTCCCCCAGGCCGTCGGCGCTGGGCGGGGACACCGCCTGCACGATCGACATCACGACTTGGCGCACGGCGAATATGGCGGCCGCCGCCGCCAGGGCGGCGACCACCACCCCCGTGATGGCCAGCGGCACGAAGCGGCCGGTGGCGTAGTACACGCCGGTCAGGGCGATGCGCTCCAGGTCCCAGTAGCGCGGGCCGACGATCAGCACGATGGCGAGGGCGAAGACGGCCGCGGCCAGGACCAGCGCCAGCAGCCAGCGCTTGATCCGCAGGCCCGAGTAGAAACACCGGATCAGC
>JAJYVM010000303.1 GCA_021792015.1 Bacillota bacterium
CGGTCGTAGGCCGGGAACGGCCCCTTCACCGCCGCGATCTCCGCGGACGTGCGATAGGCAACGTCGCGCACGGTCGCATAGAGCTGGTCGCAGAACTCGATCGCTTCCGGACTGCCGTACCTCAGCTCCAGCCTGATCAGGGCGTCGGCCAGGCCCATGCTGCCGAGGCCCGTCCGCCGGATGCCGTAGCGCTGCTGCTGCTCGTTCTCCTCGAAGTAGTACTCGGTCGCGTCGATCACATTGTCCAGGAATCGGGTCGCAGTTGCGACCGTTTCGCGGAGGGCGTCCCAATTGAATGTCTTATTCTCCACGAATGCGGCTATGTTGATTGCGCCTAGGTTGCATACGCCCCAAGGGCCCAGCCCCTGTTCACCACAATTATGTGTTACGAGGCCCGAAATAATCACGCTGTGAACCGTTTTGACCGTTGTGTCGTAGACGGTAGCCGAGCCCGCCGGCTCAATTGCCTGGACCTTGGTGGTAAAGGTCTCCGCATATGAGCCGCAAGAACCCTCCTCGAGGAAGGCGGTTAGCTTGGCTTGTTTGGCCTCGCTGAGGAAGCCGACTTCACGAAGGAAACGGTCCTTGTTTGTACGCGTGATCACCAACTCGTATTGCGCCGCGACCGAATACTCGCGCTGGTGGCGCTCGGAGTCAGGCATCATCTTGCTGCCGCGCGCCCTGCGCATGTATAGGTTGCTGACGATACCCAGGTTCAGCAGCAGGGCCTGAACTTCGGCAAGCAGAGCCCGCGAGCTCGACGCCAACCGGACGGAGCAGTACCGCACGCTACGCACAACGTTGACGGTGCCATCCGCGGTGAACAGTCCCTGCAGGAAGCCGACAACCGCATCCCGGGGTGCGGTCCAGATTGAGGACGGAACGGCCTTGTCTGAGCCGCCATTGGGACTCAGGCCCAACTCCAGCGCAAACCGTGCGACGTTTGCGTCATACATGAGGGCCGTCGTGTGATTCCGTGTCGCAACCGCCCCAGTCACGCCGAACCACCGCTGCACCAAATCGCGGAAGTACGGCATGAGGTCCTGCTCTTGTGTGTCGAATACCATGCCCAGCGACGGCTTGTCGCGATGGCTGTATGTATAGCCGTCAGCGACCACCCAGCCGAGGAAGCGTCCGAGGTCCGCCGACCACTCGGTGGGTGGATCCGCCTCGCCGCGTGCGGCTTTGGCCTTCAGGCGGGCAAGGCCACGATCGGTCAGGCCCCAATCGACCACGGGCAGCCGGCGGTCGGTCGCCCAGCCCCCCTCGCCAGACTGCAGGTAGAGGACATCGCCCGCTCGCAGCTCGTCGAGGCGTACGTAGCCCGAGGGAGTCAGGAAGCGGTGGTCCGGCGTGACCGTTACCTCGTACCCATGGCTGGTGACAAGCGTCGATACGGGCGTATTCTCACGAGTCTTGAAAATTCGCGTGGCTGACCTAGACGTGACGCCCAGACGGCTATGCCGGGCACCGCCCACGACTTCCTGAGCCTCATCCGCCGCCCGCAGGTCGGTCACCACCGACAGCGGCTCCTGCGTCCGGTAGAGCTCCTCCGCCGTGACAAGCCCACGCGACGTGGCGATGCGCGTGCTGCCCACAAAGCACGGGTTCACGCAGCGAATCTGCTCGCAGTACCAGGTGTTCGACCACTTCTGGTACCGCTCCATGAATACAACGCCCGGCTCACCGGAAGCCCACGCCGACTCGCAGATCAGATTCCACAGATCGCGGGCGCGGATGGTCTTGTAGACCTTGTCCTCCCATTTCAGCTCCCAATCCGTGTCGTTCTTCACGGCCTCCATGAATCGATCGCTCACGCAGACCGACAGATTCGCATTGTTGATGCGATTGAGGTCCTTCTTGACCGTGATGAATTCTTCGACATCGGGATGTTCGTCGTCGAGCATGAGCATTAAGGCGCCGCGCCGGCTGTTGGATGTGTAGAACCCGGACCCGCTCAACATGTGGGTTTCAGCCACTTCGAAATCGTACACGTCGCTCGTACCGATCATGTCCACAGCCACGATCGAGTCTGGCACGAAGTGCAGCACCGTCTCGACCTTTGTCGCCAAAGCAACCTGTCCATCAGCGAGAAGGCGCTCCCTTACGCGAGTCAGAGCGCGGTAGGAGATGTGGTCCTTGGTACTGTCCCAAAGGCCCTGATAGTAGCGCCCTGGCACGCCGAGCGACCGCCAGACAGCCTTTGGATACCCGTTGCGGTGGTTGCGGAAGCCCGGCCGACCCCTCATCTTGAGCGACTTGGCGGCGAACCGGACGAGCCGCGCCTTGAACTCTGCTCCACTCACAATCAGCCGGTGGATGGTCTGCCAGCCCTGCGCTGACCGATCGGTGGTCGCGATGTGCGACAGGATGCCGTTGGCGGCCAGGATCGTCTGTAGATCACGTAGCATGCCTAGGCTGATGCTGTCGATGCCGTAGCCGCCCTTGCGGCCGCGGTCGCAGCCATCGGCGTCGAAGTACCCGGCGACGAAAGCGCCCTGAACGCGAGACGGGGACCGCCATATAGCGTCAGGCACTCGAACATCCTCAGCCTTGGCCTTCAGCAGCCCGTTCTGCCGAAGCCACTCAACCAATAGGCAGGAGTAGATGGAAACAACATGACAGGCGGAATTGGTGCGCTCAACTGCAGCAGGAAAGGCAAAGAGGTCGTCCACCAAGAACAACAGCTGCTCGCGGATTTCCGGATGGGCGTCTGCAGTCGCCATGCGAACGGCATCGGCGACCATTCGACCGACTCGGCGCATGCTGTGAACATTGCCGTCTGCATACATATACCCGAGTAGGTACGCCAGCCCGGGTGTCAGGCGATCAGGCAGGTACAAGTTGTCGTTCAGCGCGGAGCCATACTGCTCTCGGTCATAGGCCACCGGGCTGAGCTCAACCAGGTCCCCCTCTGCCCCGTCCCCCAGGAAGGTCAGCACCTCATCGCCGACGGCCAGGTCCCGCATGGGCACCGTCTGCAGCGCGCCGTCGCGCAGCACGCCCATGCGGTGGTCCGGGGTGACCTCCACCTGGAAACCGCGCGCCGTCGTGACCCGCAGCAGCGGCTTCACGCCGTTGCGGAAGGCCCAGGTGATCGGCTGCGGCCCCTCGTGGGTCAGGGCCTGGATGCGCTCGCCCCGCTCCAGCCGGTCGGCGAGCTCGGCGGCCGGCAGCAGGCCCCTGTCCGTCGCGATCCGGACGGACGGGCCGAAGCAGCCGCCCTGAATCACAGCCCCGGTCGCGGTGCTGTAGACTTCGCCCCATGACACCGGGCCGCTCGCCGTGCCGTTGACGCCGCGCACGTAGCTGCCGCGCGGGCGCAGGCTGGAGAGGTTGACGCCGACGCCGCCGCCGCGGCTCATGATCTCCACCATCAGGCCGACGCTGTCCATGATTCCGCGCCGGCTGTCCTCCGGCGACGGAATCACGTAGCAGTTGGACACGATGGCGCCCGCCGTGACGAAGGAGTGGTCCTCCTCGACCTCGAGGTCGTAGACCGTGCCGCAGTATGGCAGCCGCTCCACGGCTTCGACGGCCCGCCACGCGACGCCCACGTACGTCTCGCGCCGCTCGCGCACGAGCACCTGGGCCCCGCCCCACGGCGACCAGCCCACGGGCTCGTCCCGCCGCACGTGCCACGCCTGGCTGTCGCCGGCGCCCTTCGCGCCGCCCGGCTCCACGCAGCCGACGAGGTCGCCCGCCGCCAGCTCGCTGGCGCGCACCCAGGCCGCGCCCGCGCCGCCGCCCCGCCGCGCCAGCACCGGGTGGTTGCCCGTCAGCCGCAGCAGATCGGCGCCGCCCGCGACCCGCATCGCAAAGAGGGGCTCGTCCGCCTCGCGGGCGAAGACCTGCGTCACCACGCGCGCGCGGCCATGGCCCGTGATCACCTGATCGCGCGCGTCGATCTCCGCGATGGGCACATAGCCCTCCGGCGTCAGCACCGGCTGGTCGGGCGGCAGGCAGTTGTAGAAGGTGACCTTCTGGCCGGTCCCGGCGCCCGCCAGGATCCGCCCGCCGGGGACGAACTTGAAGCCGTCGAGTGCCTGCCGGAAGCGGGCGGTCCACTCGGCCCGCGCCTCCGGCGCCTCGACCTCGGCGATGGCCGCCGCCACGCGGTCCCACATCTGCTCCGGCGAGGTCTCGATCGCCTTGCCTTCATCGTCCTTGCGCGCGTAGCGGTCCATGAAGACGTCCCTGCGGATGCCGGAAAGTGTCATCGCGCTGAACCCCCTTCTCTCCGAGGGCGTCCTGCCCGAGCGGCTGCCTCCCCCGTGCCCCGACCGCCATCCATGTCGCCCTGAGCCCGGGTGTGGGAGCTAATTGTAGGCGAACGGGCGTTCGGCAGTCAACCAGCCGGCGGATCGGACCGCCCGTGCTCGAGGAGCCGCTCCAGCTCCTCGCGGAAGCGCTCGATGTCCTGGAACTGGCGGTAGACCGACGCGAAGCGGACGTAGGCAACCTGGTCGATCGTCCGCAGGCGCGCCATCACGGCCTCGCCGATCTCGCGGCTCGGCACCTCGCGCAGATCGCGGGCGCGCAGGTCGCGCTCGACCTCGCCGGCCATCCGCTCCAGCTGCTCGGTCGGCACCGGCCGCTTCTCGCAGGCCACCATCAGCCCGCGCAGCACCTTTTCGCCCGCGAAGGCCTCGCGCCGGCCGTCCTTTTTCACAACCACGAGCGGCCGCACCTCGATCTTCTCGTAGGTCGTGAAGCGCGCCTCACAGCGCAGGCACTCGCGGCGGCGGCGGATGACGGCGCCGTCCTCGGTCGGCCGTGAATCCAGCACCTTGCTCTCCTGATGACCGCACTCGGGGCAGCGCACGCCCGCTCACCTCCCGCCGGCCCTTGGGATCAGGGGGATTCACGCACTTATCCCCAGCTTATCCCCAGATATGGCCCCTGGTCGAGCCCTCGACCACTACCGGTGGTACAACCCCCGCCTGCGCCACTCCTCCCGATGTCGAACGAAAGATGAAGAAAGACGAACGTTTTCGACCGCGCGCGACACCCGGGAACACGAATCGATAGGACGGCGCAATGCGCCGTCCTTCACGACTCAGCAGTTGGGGTGTGGTGGGTCAGTGGCCGGGGATGAAGCTGGCCCAGTGCGCGAAGACGTAGAACGTGTTCGGCAGGATCCCGATCACCAGCACGCCCACGGCCGCCACGGCCAGGCCGACGCCGGC
>JAJYVM010000304.1 GCA_021792015.1 Bacillota bacterium
CAGCATCTGGGTGGCGGTGATCACGGGCTTGCCGACGTGCAGCGAGCGCCGGATCAGGTCCTTCTGCACGATCGGCACATCCGCCGTGCGGATCTCGATGCCGAGGTCGCCGCGCGCGACCATCACGCCGTCGGCCACCTTGAGGATGCCGTCGATGGTCTCGACCCCGCGGCCGGTCTCGATCTTGGCGATCAGCCAGGCCGTGAGGCCGTGCCCCTCGCAGAAGCGGCGCACCGTGACCACGTCCTCGGGCCCGTTGACGAACGAGATGGCGATGAAGTCGCCGCCGGCCGCCAGGCCCTGGCGCAGGTCGCGCTCATCGGCCTCGGTCAGCACGGGCAGGCCGAGGTCGACGCCCGGCAGGTCGACCTTCTTGCCGGGCAAGAGCGGCCCGCCGGACTCCACGCGGCAGCGGACGTCGTCGGCGGTCACCTCGGTGACCGTCAGCACGAGGTTGCCGTCGTCGATCAGCGCGGTCTGGCCCGGGCGGACGCGCTTCGGCAGATCCGGCAGGTTGACGTGCGCACCCTCGGCGGTCGTGGGGATGTCCCGCTCCGTCAGGGTGAACATCGCCCCCGGGCGCAGCTCGGCGGGTCCCGGCCCAGGCCCGGTGCGGACCTCGGGGCCGCGGGTGTCCAGCATGAGGCCGAGCGGGCGGTCGACCCGCTCGCGGACGGCCGCGAAGGCCGCCAGCGTCTCGGAGAGCTCGTTGCCCCTCAGGTGCGAGAGGTTGATGCGGGCGACGTCCATGCCCGCCTGTGCGAGCGCAAGCATGCCCGCCTCGGTCCGGCAGGCCGGACCGATGGTGGCGACGATCTTGGTTCGGCGCAGGGCCCTCACCCCCGGACCAGCATGGCGCAAAGGGGCGGGGCCTGCAAAGATCAGGACGGTCCGCTCGCGCGGGCAGCCAGGACCTCCGCGAGGGCTTGGTGGGCGTCCGCGGCCTCCACGGCCGGGACAAGGACCTCGCACGGCACGGGTCCCTCGCCCTGGCCGCGCCCCCCGCCGGGCCGCAGCATCACGAGAAAGCCCTGCTGGCTCAAACGGTCACGGATCTCGGCGCCAACGGCCTCGCTCGGCGCGATGTACACCACCTGCCAAAGGCCGTTCACCCGCCTGGCTGGCATGGCTCGGCAATGCCTCCACTCCGCGCTTTCGTGGCACCGGGCCCGCGCCCCTGCCGCGCTTGCGCATGCATTCGCACGTGACATCGTCTCCCGGAGCCGCATCTCGCGCCTTCTTCGTAACTGGTATCGTCTGGCGCGGCCCCGCCTTTTGGTCGCCCTGCCACCCCGAGTGGCCCGACGCAGCGAAAGCAGCCGCACCCAGCGGGGTGCGGCTGCGGGCTGGGCGACCGGCGCGTCGCATCCGGAACGGTGTTCGCCCCGCGGCCCCGAAGGGCCGCGGGCACGAATGCGCGTCCGCGCCCGATGAAGTCCGGCCTAGCGGTTCAGCAGCTGGCCCACGTACCGCACCAGCTCGTTGGCGCAGACCGGGCAGTAGCCGTGCTCGGCGCAGAGCCGGTCGGTCACCTCGTTGATGCGCCGCAGCTGCTCCGCGTCGGGGGTCTTGCTCGACGTCGTGATCTTGACCACATTGCGCAGGTCCGCGAACAGCTTCTTCTCCAGGGCCTCGCGCAGCCGCTCGTGGCTCTGGTAGTCGAACCGCTGGCCCCGCCGCGCCAAGCTGGACAGCCGGATCAGGATCTCCTCGCGGAAGGCCCGCTTGGCGTTCTCGGTGACCCCGATCTGCTCCTCGATGCTGCGCATCAGCTTCTCGTCGGGCTCCATCTCCTCGCCCGTGAGGGGATCGCGGATCTTCTCGTGGTTCCAGTACGCCTCGACGTTGTCGAGGTAGTTCTCGAACAGGGTGCGCGCCGACTCCTCGTACGAGTAGACGAAGGCCTTGTGGACCTCGGTCTTGGCGAGCTCGTCGTACTCCTTGCGCGCCTCGTAGATCAGGTTCAGGCAGGCCTCGCGCACCTCGCGCGAGAGGCCGGGGTGCTCCTCCAGGCCGTCCTTCAGCGCCCGCAGCGCGTCCAGCGGCCCGAGGCAGGTGATCGACTCGCGCGACAGGGCCGACGACAGGCAGTTGATGACGTAGCGCGGCGAGATGCCGTCCATCCCCTCGCGCTCGGCCTCCTCCTGCAGCTCCTTCACGTCGCCCTGACCGAAGCCCTCGACCTGCTCGCCGTCGTACAGCTTCAGCTTCTTCATGCGGCTCATGCCGGCCTTTTTGCTCTCGGCCAGGCGCGTCAGCACGGCAAAGACGCTGGCCAGGCGCAGCGTGTGCGGCGCGATGTGCACCCCGCGCACGCCGCTCTCGGCCAGCAGCTTCTCGTAGATGCGCACCTCGTCGGAGACCCGCAGGTTGTACGGCACGCGCACCAGCACCATGCGGTCGCGCAGGGCCTCGTTCTTGGGGTCGGCGACGAAGGCGTTGTACTCGGACTCGTTGGTGTGCGAGACCACGACCTCGTCGGCGTAGATCATGGCGAAGCGGGCGGTCTTGATGCTCTGCTCCTGCGTCAGCGTCAGCAGGCCGTAGAGGAACTCCTCCTGGCACTTCAGCATCTCGACCATCTCGACCATGCCGCGGTTGGCCACGTTGAACTCGCCGTCGAAGCGGTAGGCGCGCGGGTCGGACTCCGTGCCGTAGCGGCCGATCGTCGACAGGTCGACGGAGCCGACCAGCTCGGAGATGTCCTGCGACTTCTCGTCGGACGGGGTGAAGGTGCCGATGCCCACGCGGTCCTTCTCCGAAAAGAAGATGCGCTCGACGGGCACCCGCATGATGTCGCCCTGCCACTCCTCCCTCAGCCGCCAGCGGCAGAGGGGGCAGAGGTCGCCCTCGATGTAGATGCCGTCCTCCTTCATGATGTCCGCGCGCAGGGGGTGCGGCACCAGGTGCAGGGGCTCCTCGTGCATGGGGCAGCCCACGATGCCGTAGACGGCGCCCTGCGGCGTCAGCGTGTACGCCTCCAGGCCGCGCTTCAGCAGCGTCACGATCGTGGACTTGCCGCCGCCGACCGGCCCCATGAGCAGCAGGATGCGCTTGCGCACCTCCAGGCGCTTGGCGGCCGACGCGAAGTAGTCGGCCAGCTGCCCCAGGGTCTTGTGCAGCCCGAACAGGTCGCGGTTGAAGAACTGGTACTCGGTCTCCCGGCGCGCGTTCTCGCGCGTGCCGGCGGCGTTGATCATGTCGTACAGGCGGGCGTGCGCCGGGCGCGCGATGGCGGGCGTGGCCCGCACGAGGTCGAAGTACTCGGCGAAGCTCCCGCGCCAGTTGAGCCGCTGCTCGTTCCGGCGCAGCTCGTCGAGACGCTGCGCCAGGGGCGTGGCGGCCGTGCCTTCGCGCGGCGCCGGATCAGGCGCGCCGTCCTCGAAGTATGCCAATGGCACCTGCCCCCTCCCGGACCGCGTGTACCGCATGGTATGTGGCCGTGCCCGGAGCCATGCCCTGCCGATCGGGAATTCGGCCGCGCACGTGCCCGCCCGGCGGGCGCGGGCCCCAGGGCGCTTTTTTTGTGCCGCGCCGACCTGCGTCGGCGCGGTCGGACCGGCCGCCGGGAAGGGTCCTGACGCCGCGGGTGGCACGCGACCAGGCGGCTGCCTTCGGTTACCATAGGCGCATGATCAGCCTTGCGCCCGCCGCCTGCTCCGCCGCCGCGCGCCTGCCCGTGCGCCCACGCGACGTCAACATCTACGGCTCCGTCTTTGGGGGCTTCGTGATCGAGCAGGCCGACCGCCTGGCGGCGCTGGCCGCCTCGCGCTTCGCCGGCCGGCCGGTGGTGACCGCCTCGCTCGACCTGGTCACCTTCGTGGCCGGCATCCGCGCCTACCAGCAGATCGCCCTGGAGGCACGCGCCACCCGCGTCTTCCGCACCTCGATGGAGGTGCTGGTGGCGGTCGCGGGCGTCGATCCGGTGCAGGGCTCGCGCTGGAAGACCAGCGACGCGGCCCTGACGCTCGTCTGCATGGGCGAGGACGGAAGGCCGGCGCCGTTTCCGCCGCTCGTGCCGCGGAGCCCGGAGGAGCGGATGGCGTGGGATGCGGCCGAGCAGCGGCGCGGGCTGCGCCTGGCGGCCCCGCGCGAGGAGCCGCCCTCGTACCCCCCGGCATTCGGCGCCGCCGCGGAGCGCCTCGCGCTGCAGACCAGCACCGAGATCTGCTTCCCCGGCTCGGTCAACGAGATGGGCGCCGCCACGGCGGGCTGGCTCCTGTCGCTCGCGGATCGGCTGGCGGGCGTCGCGGCCAGCACGCATGCGCGCCTGCCCGCCGTCACGGCCGCGGTGGATGGCGTCCAGTTCAGCCTCCCGGTCCACCTGGGCGAGGTGGTGGTCACCCACGCCTACCTGACGCGGGCCTTCCACACCTCCTGCGAGGTGCGGGTGGACATCTGGAAGCGGGCGCCGATCGCCGGCCCGCCCCAGCACGTCACCACGGCCTACTTCACGTACGTGGCCTTGGGCGCGGACGGGCGGCCCACGGCCGTGCCCCCGCTGGTGCCGCGCACGGCGCAGGAGCGGGCGCGATTCGAGGCGGCGGGCGCGCGCCGCGAGCTGCGGCGGCAGGCGCTGGGGCTGGGTTGACTTAGTCCATGGCTAAGCTTACAAGAGTGGTATGAGCAAGATCGTCAACGTGCATGCGGCCAAGACCCACCTCTCCGAGCTGCTCGACGAGGTCAGTCTTGGGGAGGAGATCATCATCGCGCGCGCCGGGGTGCCGGTGGCCCGCCTGGTGGCCCTTGAGTCGGCGGAGCAACGGCGGCCGGGTGCTTGGCACGGCAAGGTGCGGATCGGGCCTGACTTTGACCTGCCACTCCCGGCGGATATCGCCGCCAAGTTCGGGATCTGATGCAGCGGCTGCTCGTCGATACGCACACACTCCTATGGTGGGCCCTGGATGATCCGCAACTGTCCGCCGCCGCCCGCCATGCGGTGTCGCTGGCGGGCAACGATGTCCATGTGAGCGCCGCGAGCGCCTGGGAGATCGCCATCAAAGCGTCGCTCGGACGACTGGAGGTTCCGGATGACCTTGAGGCGCTCTTCACCCAGGAGATGCGAGCATCCCGCTTCCGCCCACTGCCAGCGCTGACGCATGAGTGAGGAAGGCCATGCGTTGCTAAGGATCTGGGGCGCCAGGTAGAAAATTTCGTTGCAGAAGGGCCTGGACAACTTCCGG
>JAJYVM010000305.1 GCA_021792015.1 Bacillota bacterium
CGGCCGACCAACCCGGAAACAGGCGGAGCGCGGCGAAGTAAAAGCCGGGATGGACCTGCCGCACCTCCTTCACCGAGGGCGGGCGGCCGTACTTGCGCAGCTCCGCGACGATCTGGCGGGGTGTCCAACGGGCGGACAGTCCGTGGGACTCGTAAAAGCCCCTGACGCTGCCGTAACGCCGGCGGATCTCCACCGCCAGGCTGGAGGGCAGAGGCCCGCCGTTGCGCGTGCGGTGCGTCTCGACCGCCGCGAGCAGTTCGGAATCGGAGAGCGCTCGCTCTTCCGCCGGCAACGCCGCGCCAGCCGCGGCCAGGGCGGCGCCCCAGTTGCCGAACCGCTTGCAGGCCCTCCCGTAGAGGGCGGGGGCGTCCCGGCGCACCTCGACGCTGCGCAACCCCTCCCCCGAGGCCTGGCGTGCGCGGATGGCCTCCAGGACCTCGCGCTCGTTCCAGGAGCGTCGCGCGGGCTCGATCTGCAGCCCGAAGCGCGCGGCCGCCTGGGCCACTCCACCGAAGCGGTGGCGGCAAGTCTCGTAGAGGGCGCGGTCCGCCCGCCGCACGCGGCCCGGCCGCAGCGCGCCGTGGTCGTCCGCCAGGGCCCGCAGGGCATCGAGCATGCGGGTGTCGTCCCAGTGGCGGCGTTCCGCCGCGATCACCGCCGCCGGGAATGATGGGGCTTTCGTCGTGTTCTCGGCCATGTCTGTGGTGTTCAGGTGCGAAGCGAACACACCACAGATCCCGTGAGTTGGTTGTAACACCTCAACTCTACACACGTATCTCGACCCACACCCGTTGCGGAACGTAGCGTTACCGGGATCGGCGCACCCCTCATCCGGCGCCGGGTGCCTCCAGGGACTCGGGCGGCGAGACGGCGTCCCGGAGCAAGCCGGTCCGTCCCAGCCAGTCGGTGAACTCAGTGAACAGACTGTACATGACGGGAACGACCACCAGGGTCAGCAGGGTCGAGGTGACGACGCCGCCGATGACCACGATGGCCATCGGCTGGCGGTCCTCGGAGCCGGCTCCGTTGCTGATGGCCAGTGGCAGCATCGAACAGACCATGGTGGCGGTGGTCATGAGGATCGGGCGCAGGCGCACCCTGCCCGCCTCCAGGAGAGCGGCGTACAACTCCAACCCCTGGCGGCGCAGGGTGTTGGTGTAGTCGATGAGCAGGATCGCGTTCTTGGCCACCAGTCCGACCATCATGATCAACCCGATGAACGAGAAGATGTTGAGCGTCTGGCCGGTGAGCGCCAGGCCGAGCATGGCGCCGAACGTCGCCAGCGGCAGCGTCAAAAGGAGGATGAGCGGGTACAGCAGCGATTCGTACAGCGCCGCCATCAGCATGTACATCAGGAGGATGGAGAGTCCGAAGGCCTGCAGCAGTGGTCCGAAGGCCGAGCTCTGCTGCGAGACCTGCCCGCCGAAGGTATAGGCGTAGCCCGCCGGCAGGTGGATGCCGCGCATCATGACCGCGGCCTCGATCGCGACCTTGCCGAGGTCGTTGGTGGCGACGCTGGCGACCACGCTGACGGTCAGTTGCCGATTGACAAACTGCAGTTGGGCGGGCGACACGGTGTGACGGATGTGCATCAACTGGCCGAAGGGCACGATGCCCTTCGGCGTCGGAATGGGCAGATTGCTCAACTGCTGGTCGCTGAGTGCCGAACCGTTCTGGATCTGTACCCAGATCGGGATCTGCGGCACGTTGCTCGACGGCTGGAGATAGGTGACCACCTTGCCACCGACTGCCGCGGCCACCGCGGCCCCCACCGCACCGGGCGAGACCCCCAGGTAGGAGGCCTCCGAGCGGGAGATGGTCAGGCTGAGCTGGGGGCTCGGTTTGAGGGCATTGCTGCTGGCGTTGAAGACACCGGGCAGCTTTGCCATTCCCTGTTCCACCTCGCCGGCGACGGTCTCGAGCGTGGATAGGCTGGGTCCCGTCAACTGGATCTGCAGGGACCGGCCGCCGGCGACCACCAGGGGGTTCTGTACCGCCACATGCGCCTGCATGCCGGCAAAGCCCCTGGCCAGGGCCAGCACGCGCGGTTCGTAGTAGGTGAAGAGATTGGGCCGCTGGCCCTTGGGCTCAAGGTCGACCGTGATCTGCCCGACAGAGGTGCCGCTGCCGAGCCCGCCTCCGAAACCCGCTGAGTCGTAGACCTCGGTGACCCCGGGCAACCGACCGATCTCCGCGGCCAGGGCTTGGATGTCGGCCTGGCTGGTCGCCAGGGTCACCGAGGCCGGGAACTGCACCTGGACGGTGAAGGTCCCGATGTCCTCCTTGGGTGTGAACGTCGTGCCCACCAACCCGGTGGGGACGGCCGCCAGGCTGAAGGCCAGCGCCCCCGCGCCGACGAGCAGCACCCAGGGGCGCCGCCGGAGTGCGCCGCTCAGGAAGTGGGTATACAGGCCCACCAGGGTCTGGTAACCGCGCTCCCAGGCGTTGACGAAGCGTTGCCAGAGGGCGGAGCCACTGCTTGGGCGCGGGCTGCGACGGTCCGACGTCTCCGCCTCCACCGTTTTTGGCCGCAGCCAGCGCGAGGCCAGCATCGGTGTCAGGGTGAAGGAGATGAATAGAGAGATCAGCGTGGCGGCCGTGATGGTCAGACCGAATTCGCGGAACAGCTGCCCGACGTTGCCGGTGACAAAGGCTGTCGGTCCGTATACGACCACGTCCGTGAGCGTGATGGCCACCGCGGCGGCGCCGATCTCCATCCGCCCGCGGTAGGCGGCTTCGCGGACGGCCTCGCCGAGGGCGATGTGCCGGTTGATGTTCTCCAGCACGACGATCGCATCGTCCACCAGAATGCCGATCAGCAGGGAGAGGGCCATCAGCGAGATCAGGTCGAGGCTGAAATGCAGCGTGTACATCACGGTGAAGGTGATGATCAGGGACGTGGGGATGGCCAGCAGCACGATCACGGTGTTCTGGAGGCGGTGGAGGAAGAGCATCAGCACCGCGCCGGTGATCAGCACGGCGAGGACGAGGTCGAAGATGACGTCGTGCAGCGATGCCCGGGTGAACCGGGTGATGTTGCCCACCACGGCGAAATGGATGCCGGGGGGCAGGGACGGCTGCACGCGCGCCAGCGCGGCCTTGACGGCGTTGTTCACGGCCAGCGAGTTGGCCGTGCTCTGGGCGGTGAGGACCAGGCCGACCGCCGGCTGGCCGTTCAACTGGGCCGTGCTGCCCTTCTGCGCGAAGCCCAGGCTGACCTGCGCCACGTCGCGCAGGTAGACGTTCCCGCCCGGCCGCCTGGCCACCACAACGTCCCCGACCTGGGCCGCGGAGTGGAACATCCCGCTGGTGCGCGCGAGATAGCTGGTGCCGTTCTGGACCAGCGAACCGGCCGGGACGCTGCGGTTGCCGGCCGCCAGCGCGGCGGTGATCTGAGCCAGCGAGACGCGGTATTCCTGCATGGCGGTGGGCTGCACCTGGACGTTGACCTGGGACTGCCGCCCGCCGACCACGTTCACCGAGGCGACACCGGAGACCTGGTCGAGGGCGGGAGCCACATCATTGACGGCGAGGCTATACAGTTGGGCCTGCGTCAGGGCGCCGGACAAGGCGATGTTCATCAGGGGAAGGGCGGAAGGATTGGCCGCGGTGACCACCGGGGCCAGCGCCCCCACCGGGAACGCCCGCGCCGCGCGGGCCAGGGCCTGTGAGACGTCCACCGAGGCGATGCTGGTATCCGTGCCGGTCAGAAACTGCAGCGAGACGGTACCGCGTCCGGGCGCGGCCACCGCTGTCATGTCGGCAACGCCGGTCACGTTCGACAGCGCCTGCTCCATGGGCGCGACAACGAGGCGTTCGATGTCGGTGGGGCTGGCGCCCGGATAGGCGATGGTCGCTCGCACGAACGGGAAGTCGACGTTGGGTAGGCGGCGCACGGGCAGGCGCGAGAAGGAGATCACGCCTGCCACCACCAGGGCGCCGATGAGCATCAGGATGGTGACCGGCCGCTGGATGGCGATGCGTGTCAGGTTCACGCGGCCCCACCCCCGCCGGCCGTGCCGCCAGCCGCCTTAGCGCCGCCGCCAGCCGCGGCCTTGGCCGTGCCGGCCGCCTTGCCGCCCCCGCCGGCCGTCTTGGCCGTGGCGGTGCCGGCCGCCTTGGCGCCGCCGCCGGCCTTGGCCGTGCCACCGCCACTGGCCATGGCCCCAGCCTTCTTGCCCGCCTTCCGGGCTCGGCCCACCCTGCCGCGACCCTTGCCGGAGAGGGCCCCGGTCGCCTTGCCGACCACGGAGGCGACGATGGTGCCTTGCGGCGTCCCACCGGTCACCTTGACCGGGAAGGGCTTGGGCGGGGGTACTCGGGTGAGTGTGACCGCCACCCGGTCGCCGGTGGCCAGATAGCTCCCCACGCCCGGCAGCAGGACGACCTCCCCCGCTTTCAGGCCGGAGAGGACCTGAGTCCAGGAACCGCTGGTCAGACCGGTGCGCACCGCCACCACGCGCACGGTGCCTCCGAGCGTCTGCGCCCGCGTGCCCCCCGGCGCGGGCGACGTCGGGGCCCCAGTCTTGGCGGACGAGCCTCGCGCGCGTGTCGCTGCAGCCTTCCCGCCCCGCTGGCCGTGGCGCGTCGCTGCTCTTGCGGAACCGCGACCAGCACCGGCCGTCTTGCCGGCGCCGGTCGCGGACGAGGCCGGCGTCGCGGCGGGATGGGACGGCGCACCCGCCGCAGGCACCAGGACGTACAGGAACTTCCCTTTGCTCCCCGTCTGCAGCGCCGCGCTTGGCACCATGACCGCGCCGCGGACCTGCCGCGCGAGGAGTTGGACGGAGGCGGACTCCCCCGCGGCCAGCCCGGCGCCGGACCCGGCGGGCACCACGGTCACCAGGAAGGTGAGGTTGGCGAGGTTGCCGGTGGGCGAGATCCCGACCACCTGGCCGGCGACCGCCTTGCCCGGCGCCGCGGAGCTGAAGATGGCGGCCGGTTGGCCGGGGTGGACCTCGGCGATGTCGTATTGAGGAACAGGGCCCTCCACCTGGAGGACGTCGCTCTGGATGGTCGCCAGGACCGAGCCGGCGCCGACGGCGGCGCCCGCTCGCGCCAGGCCCGGGTTGACCGAGACGATGATCCCCGAAGTGGGTGCGACCACCTGCAGTTTATCGGCCTGCAGCGCGGCCAGGGTGGCGTTGCCCGCGGTGGAGGCCGCGGCCGCCTGCAGC
>JAJYVM010000306.1 GCA_021792015.1 Bacillota bacterium
GCGCCCCGGCCCGCCCGGCGCCGGGCGGCCTGCGCTTTTACACCGGCGAGGTCCACCGCGGCGCGTTCGCCCTTCCCGCCTTCCTGCGGGAGGCCCTGGCGTGACGGCCTTTCTGGGCAGCGGCGGGGCCGAGGCGGCCAAGGTCGCGCTGTTCGGGGCGCCGCTGGACGTGACGACCAGCTTCCGCCCCGGGGCCCGCTTCGGACCGGACGCCATCCGCACCGCCTCCGCCGTGCTGGAGGAGTGGAGCCTCGCGCTCGGGCGCGGCCTGGCGGACGTGCCCTTCGCCGACCTGGGTGACGTCGACCTGGCGCCCGGCGTGATCGAGCCATCGCTCGCGGCCCTGGAGGCGCAGGCGGGCGCCATCCTGGCGGCCGGCCAGCTGCCCCTGGCCCTCGGCGGCGAGCACCTGGTGACCTGGCCCCTGGTGAAGGCCGCCGCGGCGCGCCACCCCGGCCTGCACGTGATCCAGCTCGATGCCCACGCGGACCTGCGCGAGAGCTACCTCGGCCTGCGCTACTCGCACGCGTCCGTCATGCGCCTGTGCGCCGAGCTGTTGGGCCGCGAGCGGATCCACCAGTTCGGCATACGTTCGGCGACGGCCGACGAGGCGGCCTACGCGGCCGACCTGCACCCGTTCGAGGTGCTGGTGCCCCTGCGCCAGGTCCTGGACAGCCTGGGCGCCCACCCCGTGTACGTGACGGTCGACATCGACGTCGCCGACCCGGCCTTCGCCCCGGGCACCGGCACCCCGGAGCCGGGCGGCTGCGATTCCCGCGAGCTGCTGGCCGCGGTGGCGGCGCTGCGGGATCTGGACGTGGTTGCGGCCGACGTGGTCGAGGTGGCGCCGGCCTACGACCCGGGCGGCATCACGGCCGCCCTGGCCGCCAAGGTCGTGCGCGAGCTCATCCTGACGGTGGGGGCGCGCTGATGGCGATCCTGGCGGACATCCAGCAAAAGGCGCGGGATTCGTTGGCCGCCGCGGCCGCGGCGGCCCTGCCCGACGTTCCGCTGCCGGGGGTCGGGGTGCAGCGGCCCCGGGAGGAGGCCCACGGCGACCTCGCCAGCAACCTGGCCATGGCCATGGCCGCCTCAGCCCGGCGGCCGCCGCGCCAGGTGGCGGAGGCGATCGTGGCGCAGCTGCCGGCGGCCGCCGAGGCGGCGGGCCTGCCCCTCCATCGGGCGGAGGTGGCCGGCCCCGGCTTCATCAACCTGTTTCTCCGGCCGGGCTGGCTGCTGCCGGTGCTGGCTGAGGTGACGGCGGCCCAGGGCGCCTACGCGCGCTCGGAGGCCGGCGGCGGGCGCCGGGTGCTGGTGGAGTTCGTCAGCGCCAACCCCACGGGGCCGCTCAACGTGGTGAACTGCCGCGCCGCCGCCTTCGGCGACGCCCTGGTCCGCTGCCTGAACGCGGCCGGCTGGCGCGCCGAGTCCGAGTACTACGTGAACGACGCCGGCGGCCAGTTCCGGCGCCTGGGCGAGTCGCTGCGCGCCCGCGCCATCGAGCTCCGGGGGGGCGAGCTGGCCCTGCCTGAGGGCGGCTACCCCGGGGAATACCTGATCCCGCTGGCCGAGGCGTTTCTCGCGGCGCATCCGGTGGATGCGCCGGTGCAAGCATACGCGCGGTTCGCCGTGGAGCGGATCCTGGCCCAGCAGAAGGAGAGCCTGGCGCGGTTCGGCGTGGTGTTCGACCATTTCACCCACGAGTCGGCGATCCGGGCCGACGGCGGTCCCGAGCGCGTCGTCGCGGCCCTTGCCGCTGCCGGTCACACCTTCGAGCGCGACGGCGCCGTGTGGCTGCGCAGCACGGCCTTCGGCGACAACGACGACCGCGTGCTGGTCAAGCGCGACGGCGAGTTCACCTACCGCGTGCCCGACATCGCCTACCATGCGGGCAAGCTCGGCCGCGGCTACGACGTGCTGATCGACGTGCTCGGCCAGGACCACCACGGGGACGTGGCCTCGGTGCGGGCGGGCCTGGCGGGCCTCGGCCTGCCGGTCGAGCGGCTGGAGGTGCTGCTGAACCAGCTGGTGCGGCTGGTCCGGGGCGGGGAGACCGTCCGGATGAGCAAGCGCGGTGGCAACTTCATCTCCATGGACGAATTCCTGGACGAGGTCGGCACGGACGCGGCGCGCTTCTTCTTCCTGATGCGGACCATCGACACGCACATGGACTTCGACATCGACCTCGCCACGCGCCAGGCCTCCGAGAACCCCGTCTACTACGTGCAGTACGCGCACGCGCGCATCTGCAGCCTGCTGCGCCAGGCGGCCGAGGCCGGCCTGGTGGCGCCCCCGCCGGCGGCCCTGGCCCCGGATGCCCTCCGGCACCCCGCCGAAGCGGCCCTGATGCTGGCCATGGCGGAGCTGCCGGAGGAGGTGCGCGCGGCCGCGGAGTCGCGGGCGCCGCACCGGATGACGACGTACGCGCGCGTCCTGGCCGAGCGCTTCCACAACTTCTACGTGCAGTGCCGCGTCATCGGCGAGGCCGCGCCCGTCGCGGCGTCGCGGCTGCTGCTGGCGGATGCCGCGCGGGCCACGCTGGCGGAGACGCTGGGGCTGCTGGGCGTCAGCGCCCCCGAGCGCATGTAGACGTTCTGGCTCCGTGATGGCGCCATTCCGGCTCCAGGTTCCCCGCACCCGGCCCGCGGAAGGTAGGGCCGGGGAGGGCGCGGCTTGGAGCTGGGCCGCCGGCTGCGCGAGCTGCGCAAGAGCCGCCGGATGAGCCTTTATGACGTGGAGCGGCGCACCGGCCACCATTTCTCCACCATCGGCAAGTACGAGCGCGGTGAGCGCCGCCCCAGCCTGGAGAGGCTGCGCGAGCTGGCCGTCGTCTACGAGGTCAGCCTCGCCGACATGCTGGCGGGCACGCCGCTGGCGGGCCAGGTCGACGGCCCCGCCGAACGCCCCGACCTGCAGGGCCTGCTGACCGTGGCCCGGCGCATGAGTCCGGAGCAGGTGGCGGCCCTGATCGAACTGCTGCGGCTGCTCGTCCGCTGACCTCGGCAGGAGAGGCCGCCCGGCCTGCCGCATTCCTTCCGCGGGGGGCGGATCGAACATCGAAGCCGATCGCGCGCGGCAAGACCGCGCGCTCCTGGAAGCCGATCGCGCGCGGCAAGACCGCGCGCTCCTGAAGATCGCAGTCATCGCCGGCGACGGCATCGGGCCCGAGGTGACCGGGGAGGCCGTCCGCGTGCTGCGGACCCTGGAGGCGGCGGGTGGCGGGCCGCGCCTGGACTTCGCCGAGTTCCCCTGGGGCACGGGGTACTACCTGGAGAAGGGGCGCATGGCGCCCGATGGCTTCACGGACACGCTGCGCGCGTTCGACGCGGTGCTCCTGGGCGCCGTCGGCGATCCCAGGGTGCCCGACCACATCACCCTCTGGGGTCTGCTGCTGCCCATGCGCCAGGTCTTCGACCTGTACGTCAACCTGCGGCCCGCGCGGACGCTGCCGGGCGTGCCCTGCCCCCTCCGCGGCTACGGGCCGGGCGAGCGCCCCATCGACATCACCTTCATCCGCGAGAACACGGAGGGCGAGTACTCGGGCCAGGGCGCGCGCTTCTACGCCGGCACGCCGCGCGAGCTGGTCCTCCAGCACAGCGCGTTCTCGCGGGTCGGCGTGGAGCGGGTGCTGCGCTACAGCTTCGAGCTGGCGCGCAAGACGGGCCGCAAGCTGACCGGCGTCAGCAAGGGCAACGCCCTGAACTTCAGCGCCGTGTTCTGGGACCAGATCTGGAGCGAGCTGCGCCGGGAGTACGCGGACGTGGAGGTCGACACCTACCTGGTCGACGCCATGGCCATGCACCTGGTCCGCGACCCGGGGCGGTTCCAGATCGTCGTCGCGAGCAACCTGTTCGCCGACATCCTGACCGACCTGGGCGCCGGCATCACCGGCGGCCTGGGCCTGGCCGCCAGCGCCGAGATCAACCCCGAGGGGGGCGCCCCCGGCGTCTTCGAGCCGGTGCACGGCTCGGCCCCGGACATCGCGGGTAAGGGCATCGCCAACCCGCTGGCCGCGATCCTGAGCGCGGGCATGCTCTGCGAGCACAACGGTCTGGGGGAGTGGGGCGCGGCGATCGACCGGGCCATCACCGCCGTGCTGGCCGACCCGCAGGCGCCGCGCACCCCGGACCTGGGCGGCCGGGCGAGCACGGCCGAGGTCACGGACGCGGTGGTCGCGCGGCTCCGGGCTGGTTGACGGGCGCGACAGCGGCCCACGCAACACGGCTGCACGCGGGGCACCCGCCGAATCCGGGCGGGTCAGGACCTCGGTGTTGGCGAGACCGCCGTCCCCGATGGCCGTCCCGCGCTGCGTGGCCCCGCGGGACGGACGCGAAGCTGGGCCACCACGGGGGCGCCGTCCCGCCCAAACCCACGACGCCGCCCGCAGCGCGGCTCAAAAGCGGGCGCCGCGCCGCGGCGCCCGCCACAAAAACTCGGAGTTTACATCCTGGCCCCTCGCCCCGATAATGTGCATGATTTGCGGGGCCCGCACGGGCCGGGGGAGGGAGCCGCACCGGAGAGAGCCAGGGCCTGCTCGGGGGATCTGACCCGCGACCGATACGCAACCCATGAGGAGTGGTGCCTCGCCATGAGGCATTACCGAGACATCCCCCCCTGGCGCGACGTGACAGAGCAGCAGTGGGGCAGCTGGAAGTGGCAGCTCAGCCACCGGATCACGGGCCTCCACCAGCTCGAGGAGATCATCCACCTGACGCCGGAGGAGCGCGACGGCATTGCGCGCGCCACCGCCGCCTTTCCCCTCTCCATCACGCCGTACTACGCATCGCTGATGGACCCGGACGATCCGGCCTGCCCCGTGCGCATGCTGGCCGTGCCGACCTCGCACGAGCTGACGCTGGCTCCGGACGAGAAGGAGGACCCGCTGGACGAGCAGGTCGACGCGCCGGTGCCGCTCATCGTGCACCGCTACCCCGACCGCGTCCTCTTCCTCATCACCGACATGTGCTCGATGTACTGCCGCCACTGCACGCGCCGGCACTTCACGGCCGAGTACGGGCACGCGGCGCCCAAGCCGAAGATCGACGCGGCCATCGACTACATCCGCCGCACGCCGGCGGTGCGCGACGTGCTGGTGTCGGGGGGCGACGCGCTGCTGGTCGGCGACGAGTGG
>JAJYVM010000307.1 GCA_021792015.1 Bacillota bacterium
TCGGCGCCTTCGTGCAGCTGGAGCCCGGCGTGGAGGGCCTGGTGCACATCAGCCAGATGGCGGACTACCACGTGCACGAGCCGGGTGAGGTCGTCTCCGAGGGCCAGGTCGTCAAGGTCAAGGTGCTGCGGGTCTCGCCGGCCGAGCGGCGCATCAGCCTCTCGATCCGCGACGCCGACGAGCACGGCGGAGGCAGGAGCGGCGGTTTCCAGCAGCAGTGGGGCTTCGAGCCGCCCCAGCACCACCGCGAGGGCCTGACGCTCGGCGACATGTTCGGCGCCCTGTTCGAGGAGAGCAAGGAGCGCATGCAGGACCGCGACCGCGAGGAGATCTGATCCCGCGCTGATGCGCCTGCCCCCGGCCGGGCACGCTTGCACCCGCGGGGGTGCCCGGAGTGCCTGGTGGCATGGCGGACCTTGCGGCCCTGCTCCTGCTGGTGGCAAGCGGCTGGTGGGACGGCGCCCTGCGCCGCCTCGGGGTCGGCCGGTGGCAGGCGCTGGCGGCCGGTGCCCTCGTGCTGGCCGCGGGATGGGCCAACATCGGGGTGCCCGGGCCCATCCCCGTGCGGGTGAACGTGGGCGGCTGCCTGCCGGCCCTGGCCATGCTGGTGGCGACGATCGCCCTCCCGGAGGCCGGCGGGCGGATCGCGGCGGCAAGCTGTGCGGCGGCGTGCCTGCTCTTCGGCCTCGGCGGCTGGACCGGACCCCTGGCGGCCGTGGGGCTGCCGTTGGTCGCCACCGTGGCGGCCGCGGCCGTGGCCGGGATCGGGCCGGCGGGGCTGCTCTCCGCGGCCGCCGCCCCGGCCCTGGCGGGCCTTGCCCGCTGGATCGTGGCCTACACCGACCGCCTGCCCGGAACCGTGTGGATCGGCGGCGGCGCCTCCTACGCCGCCATGGTCCTGAGCGTCACCGCCGCCGGTCTCGCCCTGGTGCTGGTGGCCGGGACGGCAGGCAAGCATGTGAGCAGGTGAAGTCGTTGGCGTGCGTGGCCCTGGTCGGCCGGCCCAACGTGGGTAAGTCCTCCCTCTTCAACCGCATCGTCGGCCGCCGCGTCTCCATCGTCGAGCCGACACCCGGCGTGACGCGCGACCCGCTGGAGGCCACGGCCGAGTGGGCGGGCCACACGTTCACGCTGCTCGACACCGGCGGCCTCGTGGCGCCCGCGGGCGATCCCTTCGCCCCGCTGATCGCCCGCGCGGCTGCCGCCCGCCTCGCGGAGGCCGACGTGGCCGTGATGGTGGTCGACGGCCAGGTGGGCCTTTTGCCGGCCGACGACGAGATCGCGCGGCTGCTCCGGCGCTGGGGTGGCCGGGTCGTGCTGGCCGTCAACAAGTGCGAGAGCTACCGCGCCGTTCCCTATGAGTTCTACGCCCTCGGCCTGGGCGAGCCGATGGCGTGCTCGGCGATCCATGGCGACGGCATGGGCGACCTGCTCGACGCCGTGGTCGACGCCATCGCCGCCGCCCGCGGGGCGCCCGCAGCGCCGCCGCCCGCCGCGGAGGAGCCGGGGGTGGCGGAGGAGCTGACGGAAGAGGTCGCGGACACCCCCTTCGCCATCCCCTCCGGCCCCGTCCGCGTGGCGCTGGTCGGCCGGCCCAACGCCGGCAAGTCCTCGCTGGTGAACCGCCTGATCGGCCGCGAGCACCTGATCGTCAGCGATCTCCCCGGCACGACCCGCGACGCCGTCGACGTCCCGTGGCAGCACGGCGAGCACCGCTTCGTGCTGGTCGACACCCCAGGCATGCGCCGCCCGGCCCGCGTCACGGCGGAGCTGGAGAAGTCCTCGGTCGGCCGCGCCCTGCGTGCCATCGCCCGCGCCGACGTGGCCGTGCTCGTGCTGGATGCCGAGGCCGGCGTGACCGAGCAGGACCAGCGCATCGCCG
Organism: Bacillota bacterium; assembly: GCA_021792015.1. Lineage (GTDB taxonomy): Bacteria > Bacillota > Sulfobacillia > RBS10-35 > JAJYVM01 > JAJYVM01. The sequence goes on from JAJYVM010000307.1 coordinate 1,883, forward strand.
GCTACGCCTTCGAGCGCGGCCGCGCCGCCGTGATCGTGCTCAACAAGTGGGACCTCATGTGGGCCGACGCGGAGGCCGCCAAGCGCCGCGAGGCGGAGGTGCGGGGCGCGTTGCCCTTTTTGGCCTACGCCCCCGTCCTGCTCACCTCGGCCCGAACCGGACGCGGGGTCGACCGCATCCCGGCCCTGGTGGCCGAGGTCGCCGCCGCCCACCGCCAGCGCCTGGGCACGCCCGAGGTCAACCGGGTTCTGCGCGAGGCCACCTCGCTCCACGCCCCGCCCTCACACGAGGGCAAGGCCATGCGCCTGTATTACGCGACGCAGGTGGCCACGGCCCCGCCGACGCTCCTCTGCTTCGTCAACGACGCCGTCGGGGTGCGCCCCGACTACGCTCACTACCTGGAGAACCGCCTGCGCGCGGCCTTCCCGCTGGCGGGCACGCCGCTGCGCCTGCACTTCCGCACTCGCCGGCGGGAGGTCCGGGGCATCCGCCGCGCCCCGGGCGGTCCCCGCCTGCGTGCCTAATCCGCGTACATAAGCCAGGATCACCCCCATATAGATTGGACTGACCCGCCGGGGCGACGGCTTATCCATCGCCGCCCGTCGCGTCCGGGGCGCAGGCCATGCGAAGCGGGGGTTTGGCTGTGGCTGTGACAGACGGCTTCGACGTGTATGCGGACATCGCCCGCCGCACGGACGGCGAGATCTACCTCGGCGTGGTCGGCCCCGTGCGCACGGGCAAGTCCACCTTCGTGAAGCGGTTCATGGAGCTGCTGGTGCTGCCGAGCATCGCCGATCCGTTCGAGCGCGAGCGCACCATCGACGAGCTGCCCCAGAGTGGCGGCGGCCGCACCGTCATGACGACGGAGCCGAAGTTCGTCCCCGACCAGGGCATCGAGGTCAGCCTTGGCGAAGGGCTGGCCGTGAAGGTGCGTCTGGTGGACTCCGTGGGCTTCCCGGTCCCCGGCGCCCTGGGCTACGCCGAGGATGGCACGCCGCGCATGGTCGTCACGCCCTGGTTCGACTACGAGATCCCCTTCGAGGAGGCGGCCGCGGTCGGCACCCGCAAGGTGATCGCCGACCACGCCACCATCGGCGTCGTGGTGACGGCCGACGGGAGCTTCGGCGACCTCGCCCGCGAGAGCTTCGTGGCCGCCGAGGAGGAGGCCGTGGGCCAGATCCGCGACCTGGGCAAGCCATACGTGGTGCTGCTCAACTCGGCGCGGCCCGAGTCGCCCGACGCGGCGGCCCTTGCCGAATCGCTCCGCGACGCCTATGGCGTCGCGGTCGTGCCGGTGAACGTGGCGACGCTCAACGACGGGGATCTGCGCCGGATCCTGCGCGAGGTGCTCTACGAGTTCCCGGTGCGGGATGCCGCCGTGCGCGTGGCCGACTGGCTGCAGGAGCTGGACCCCGGCCACGGCCTCCGCCGACGGGTGGAGGAGGCGGCCGCGCACGGCGCGGCCGCGCTCAAAAAGGTCCGTGACGTCGATCCCGTCGTGCAGCAGCTCCTTGCGAGCGACGGCGTGGGCCAGGCCGACATCGTGCGCCTCGACCTCGGCACCGGCAGCGTCGAGATCGACGTGGACGCGCCCGAGGGCGCCTACCAGGCCGTGCTGCGGGACATCACCGGGGCCGATCTGACCGGCAAGGCCTCGCTCGTGCGCCTGCTGCGCGAGCTGGCCGCCGCCAAGCGCGAGTACGACCGTGTGGCCAGCGCCCTGCAGGACGTGCGCCAGGTCGGCTACGGCGTGGTGGTGCCCGACCTCGGCGACATGACATTCGAGGAGCCGGAGCTGGTGCGGCGCGGAAACCAATTCGGGGTGCGGCTCAAGGCACGGGCGCCGAGCCTGCACCTCATCCGAACCGACGTCGAGGCGGAGTACACGCCGATCCTCGGCACGGAGCGCCAGAGCGAGGACCTGGTCAACTACCTGATGGAGAAGTTCGAGGACGACGCGAGCAAGATCTGGGAGTCGCAGATCTTCGGGCGCTCGCTGCACGACCTGCTGCGCGAGGGCATCCGCGGCAAGCTGGCGCGCATGCCGGAGTCGGCGCAGCAGAAGATCCAGGAGACGCTGCAGCGCATCGTCAACGAGGGCGGGGGCGGGCTGATCTGCATCATCCTGTAGCGCAGCGGCGGAGCAAGGGCCGGCGACCTGCCGGCCCTTTGCTTTTCTTGCGACGGGGCGGGCGCACGGCGCCCCGGGTTGCAGCCGCTCGGGGTGCGCGGGAGCATCGGTGTGGGGGACATGGCGCCCAGCCGGGGGGCTTTTGTCGCCTGTAGCCCTGATTTTGAGGCGATTGCGGGGCTCCGCGGCAGGAAAAGCATGCGGGGCGTGGAATGGGCGCTGTGCATAGCCGCGGATCGGTTGCAGCGCCGCGGTTTGAAGGGGGTTTCCAGAGTGAACAAGGGCGATCTCGTGGACCTGGTGGCCGAGCGGACGGGGTTCACGAAGAAGGACTCGGGGAAGGCGCTCGACGCCGTCTTCTCGGCGATCTCGTCCGCCCTGTCCAAGGGCGACAAGGTCTCCCTGGTCGGCTTCGGCAGCTTCGAGGTGCGCGCGCGCCGCGCCCGCCAGGGCAGAAACCCACAGACCGGGCGCTCGCTGCCCATCGCGGCCCGCAAGGTGCCGGTGTTCCGCGCCGGCAAGCCCCTGAAGGAGTCTGTGAACGACTGACGGCCCCGCCTGCAGGGCTCGCCGCCGCTGGCGGCTAATGGGGCTCTGCGGGAGAGGATGCCGTGAAGCCGGCGCCGTTTGACTATGTGGCTCCCACGACCGTGGAGGAGGCCGTGGCGGCGCTTGCCGCCGCGGGCGGCGACGGGAAGGTCCTCGCGGGCGGGCAGAGCCTGGTGCCCCTCATGAACCTGCGGCTGGCCAAGCCGGCCGTGGTCGTGGATATCAATCGCGTGGCCGGGCTGGACGCCATCTGGCGGCGGCCCGGCTTCCTCGCTGTCGGGGCGCTGGTGCGGCACGCCGATCTGGCCGCGCACCCCGACGCCGCGGCCTGGCACCTGCTGCGCGACGCGGCCGAGCTCATCGGCCATCCCGCCATCCGCAACCGCGGCACCGTGGGGGGCAGCATCGCCCACGCCGATCCGGCGGCGGAGCTGCCGGCCGTGCTGTGCGTGCTGGGCGGCAGCGTGGTGGCGGCCGGCCCGCGCGGCAGCCGGGAGATCGCCGCGGACGACCTCTTCCTCGGCTACCTCACGACAGCGCTGGAGCCGGATGAGATCCTCACC
>JAJYVM010000308.1 GCA_021792015.1 Bacillota bacterium
TGGCCGGTCGCGGCGTCGGTCTTATGTGCAGTTGAACATAAGACCGATTATGTTGCGCGGCGGGTTATGTTGCGGCCCCGCGCTGCACGGCCGTTTTGCGAGGGGTTGGCGGGGTTTCCGCAACATAATCTCAGCACGCGGGGGGTCGCATGATGCCCCGCGACGCTTCCGAGCTTGCGCGGCGTCTCGCCCGCGACGCCGAGGCGGTGTGCCGCCATTACCTCTCCAAGGGTCGACGCCAGGGCCGTTACTGGACGGTGGGCGACGTGCGCAACACGCCCGGCCGCTCGATGTTCGTGCGGCTGAGCGGGCCGGACTCCGGCCCTGGCGCTGCCGGGCGCTGGACCGATGCCGCCTCGGCCGAGCATGGCGACCTGCTCGACGTCATCCGTGAGAGCTGCGGGCTGGTCGAGTTCCGCGAGGTCGCCGAGGAGGCGCGGCGCTTCCTCGCGCTGCCCCGCGCCGAGCCGTCGTACGAGCCACGACCGCCCGCTCCGACCGGTTCGCCCGAGGCGGCGCGGCGCCTCTGGGCCATGACGAAGCCGCTCGCCGGCACCCTGGCCGAGGCGTACCTGCACGCCCGAGGGATCACGGACCTGAGGGGATGTGAGGCCCTCCGCTTCCATCCGCGCTGCTGGTATCGCGGCGGCAATGACGATCCCCGTGATCGGGCTCGGGACGCTTGGCCCGCGCTGATCGCGGCCGTCACCGACGCCACCGGCGCGATGACCGGTGCGCACCGCACCTGGCTCGATCCAGGATGGGCCTGCAAAGCGCCAGTCTCGACGCCCCGCCGCGCCATGGGCTTGCTGCTTGGCAATGCCGTCCGGTTCGGCCGCACGATCGACATCATGATCGCAGGAGAAGGGCTGGAAACGATCCTCTCGCTTCGGCAGATCATACCCTCAATGCCGGCGGCGGCCGCGCTCTCGGCCGCCCACCTCGCCGCGCTCGAACTACCCGCCGGTTTACGACGGCTCTACCTCGCGCGAGATAACGATCTCGCAGGACTCCGCGCGGTGGAGACCCTGGCCGACCGCGCATGTGCCGCCGGCGTCGAGGCGCTGACGCTCGTGCCCGCGCTCGACGACTTCAACGAGGACCTGCGCCGGCTCGGCGCCGAGATGCTGAGGGACGGACTGCGCACCCAGCTCGCACCGGACGATAGGGCTGGCATGGGACCAACATAGCTTCCGTCGTCCCGCTCCGTCGGGAAGCTGAAGCCTCCAACAACATGGAGGCCAGCGTGTTCGACGATATCTTCTTCCCCCACACCGCCGAGACGTATCGTGCGGCGCCGCTCGCGGAGCAGCGGGCGCGATACCTCGTTCATCTCAAGGCGACCGGCGCAAAGCGATCGACCTTGCGCAAGTGCGCCAACGATCAGCTGAGCTTGGTCCGCCTTCTGGACCTCAAGGATGGGGGCCGGGTGAGCCGGCCACAGATCGAGGCTGCTGCGGCGCTGTGGGCGCAGCCGAGGGGACGCCGGTGCGATCGAGCTGCTGCGCGCAAGACGCGCGACCGCTTCGTCAGCCACGGTGTCGGATGGCTCGGCTTCCTGGGCTGGCTCGACGATGGCGGGGGCGGCTGCCACCCGCATGACGCCGAGGTCCAGGCGTTCGCACGATGGCTGCGCGAGGAACGTGGTCTGTCCGATGCGACCATGCAAAGCTACCGCGCGGCCGCCGACCGCTTCTTCGACTGGCTGGCCGCCAAGGGCGTGCAGTTGAGCGCCGTCGGCATGACGGACATCGACGATGCCGTCGCGGCGGAGCATGGGCGAGGCGCCTGGGGCCGCCGGACGAGACACGATTATGCGCAGCGTCTGAGGGCGTTCTTCCTGTTCGCCGAGATGCGCGGCTGGTGCCGAGCGGGCCTCGCCCGAGGCATCGTGGCGCCCCGGTTCATGGCCGACGAGATCGTGCCGAAGGGGCTGCGGCGCGAGGACGTCGTGCGTCTGCTGGCGTCGGTTGGGGGCGAGCGCCCGATCGACAAGCGCGATCGGGCGATCCTGATGCTGTTCACCGGGTATGGGCTTCGGACCGGAGAGGTCGGCGGGCTGCGGCTGGACGATCTGGACTGGGAGAACGCCATGCTTCGAGTCCGCTGCCCCAAGCCGGGCCGGACCCATCTCTGGCCGCTGTCGCAGGGCGTCGGCCACGCCATCCTGCGCTACATCAGGGAGGCGCGGCCGTCCGGCTTCGGCCGCAGTCTCTTCTTCACGACGTACGCGCCGATCCGGCCGCTCGACCGGAAAGCCCTGGGCAAGATCGTCCGTGACCGGCTGGCGGGCATCGGCGTCGTCACCGGCCGACGCGGGGCCCACGCGCTTCGGCATGCCGCGGCCCAGCACCTCCTGGATCAGGGCACGTCGATGAAGGTGATCGGGGACTTCCTCGGCCACCGCGACCCGTCGTCCACCACGATCTACGCCAAGGTCGACCTCGCCGCGCTTCGCGAAGTGGCGGCTCTCAATCTGGAGGGCTTGGCATGATCCTGCGCGAGGCGATCGAACGCTATGTGCTCTGGCGACGAGCTCATGGCGCGAAGTTCACGACCGGCGCGAGCCTGCTGCGCCGCTTCCTTGACCATGCCGATCGCGACGCCGCCTGCGATGCGGTCACGACAGAACAGGTCCTGACCTACTTGGCCGAGGGCCCGCCGACGCGTCACCGCGAGAACAGATACTATGCGCTTGCGGGCTTCTGGCGTCACGCGATCAGCCGCGGCCATGCGGCCCGCTCGCCCATGCCGGACGAAGCGCCGAGATCGCCCGTTCGGTCGCCGCCTTACATCTACTCGCGCGATGAGCTTGCGCGCCTGTTCGATCCCGCGACCGTGGAGGCAAGCCGGCGCGGCGCGGTCCAGCTCGACGCGGTGACGTTCCGCACCCTGCTCCTCTTGCTGTACGGAGCGGGGTTACGCGTCGGGGAGGCGACCCGCCTCACCTTGGCCGACGTCGATCTGGCAAACGCCGTCCTGACCATCCGGGCCACGAAGTTCTACAAGAGCCGGCTGGTCCCGGTCGGACCTCAGCTCGCAGCGGCGCTCGCGAGCTACATCGCCGTGCAGCGAGCGGGTTGTCCTGCGCCAGGGGAATCGTTTTTGCTGGCGAACCAGGACGGAACGCGGCTCGCGAGCAGCACCGTGCAGGACGCGTTCGATGTGCTGCGTCGCGTCGCCGGAGTCGGTCGCGCGGCAGGCGGCCGGACGATCCCGCGATTGCACGACCTTCGGCACAGCTTCGCGGTTCATCGCCTGACGAGCTGGTATCGGCAGGGCGCAGATGTGCAACGGCTGCTGCCGGTGCTCTCCACCTATCTCGGTCATGCCGATCTGGAGGGCACGAAGGTCTATCTGTCGATGACGCCAGAGCTGCTGGAGCAGGCGTCGCTGCGGTTCGCCCGCTATGCTGAAGGAGGGCGGCATGCCTGACCTTGCAGCCCTCGGCCCCTGGCTCCGCCGGTTCTTGTGCGAATACATCGTCACCGAACGCAACCTCGCCCGGAACACACGCAAGAGTTATCGCGACACCTTCAGTCTGCTGCTGCCCTTCGTTAGCCGGAAGGTGCGCAAGCCCGTCGACCGGCTGGCCGTGTGGGACCTGACGTCCGGACACGTGCTGCAGTTCCTCGCCCATCTCGAGACAGATCGAGGTTGCTCCGCCCGAACCCGCAATCAGCGACTGGCCGCCATCCGAGCGTTCGCGCGCTTCGTGGGGAGCCGCGACCCGGCCTATGTCGAATGGTGCGGTCACATCCGGGCCATCGCGTCGAAGCGGTCCATGCCGGCGCCGGTCGGGTGGCTGACCCGGGCGGAGATGGAGGCGATGCTGGCCGTGCCCGACCGCCGGACCCGGCGCGGCCGGAGCGAGTACGCGCTTCTGCTCTTCCTCTACAACACCGGCGCAAGAGTCTCAGAAGCCACCCAGCTAAGGGTGTGCGATCTGCAAATCGGGTCACGGAACCGCGGGCACGATCTGGCCACCCTGCACGGTAAGGGCGGTAGGACGCGGCACTGCCCGCTGTGGTCGGAGACCGAGCGCGCGCTTGTCGGCGAGATCACCGGTCGCGCGGGCGAAGACGCTGTGTTCGTCAGCCGGCTCGGGACGCCGTTCACTCGCTTTGGCGTGTACCGCCTCATCGAGCGTTGCGCAGCCCAGGCCCCGGGCCTGGCCAACCGGACGATAACCCCGCACGTGATCCGGCACACGACGGCCTGCCATCTGGTCCTCGCCGGCGTGGACATCAACACCATCCGCGCTTGGCTCGGGCACGTATCGATCAGCACGACCAACGTCTATGCCGAAATCGATCTCACGCTGAAGGCCAACGCCGTCGCGCTCTGCGAGGTCGGGCAGCCACGGCCCGCTCGCTCCTGGAAGGAGGACAAGGACCTCATGGCCTTCCTGAAGGCCTTGTGAGTCGGGGACGTGGTGCCCGCGCTTCGGTCACCCTGCCCTGGCCATCCTTCGCCGCATGAAGCGGACCGCATCCTGCGGGGCGAGCTGGATGCGTATCGACGCGCGAACGGCGCCGGAGCTGAACGCCTGCAGATCTTCGTTGAAGTCTCCAAGCCGCGGCGCGAGGACCAGCACCTCGACGCCGGCGGCTCGGGCTCGCTCGGCGAGCGCGGTGACCGCCGTCTCGCCCGCGGCGTCGGCGTCGCGGGCGACGTAGAGTCGTCGGAGTGCCGCCGGGAACTCGAGAGCGGCGAGGTGGCTGGCCGACAGCGCCGCCGCCATGGGCATCGCGGGCAGCGCACACCGCAGGGACAGCATCGTCTCGATGCCTTCGCCGGCCGCGAGGACGTCGCCGGCCGCGCCGAGCCGGACGGCATGGCCGAGTAGCCCGCCCATGGCTCGTCGCGGGGTGTCGATGGGCGCCTTGCCCGAACCGTCCAAGGCAAGCCAGGTGCGATGCACACCCGTGATGGCGCCAAAAAGATCGGTGACGGCGGCGATCATCGCTGGCCAGGTCTCGGCCGGCGCATGCTCGTCGGGGCGATACCAGCAGCGCGGATGGAAGCGGAGGGCCTCACATCCCCTCAGGTCCGTGATCCCTCGGGCGTGCAGGTACGCCTCGGCCAGGGTGCCGGCGAGCGGCTT
>JAJYVM010000309.1 GCA_021792015.1 Bacillota bacterium
TGAGGTCGATGGCGTGCTCGTCGGCGTGGGTCGCGATGCTCTCGGCGACATCGCCCACAGGCACGGCATGCGTGTGCCACTCGACCGTGCGGCCCTGCGCCTGCACCCGGCCCGCGACGCCTACCAGATACGCCTCGGCCTCCTCTCGACGCGTCAGGTGGTGCTCCCCGTGCCGGCGCGGCAACGCGCGGCGCTCGATGACGTGCAGGAGCACCATCGTCGCGTCGAACGCCTCCGCCAGCCGTTCGGCCAGCGCCAGCGCCGACTCCGCCGTGGGCGAGCCGTCGAGAGGGACCAGCAGACGGCCGATGGCCGGCAGGTCGGCCAGATCGGGGGACCGAGCCGGCAGGCCACGCTGCGGCGGGTTCGGCGCGGACACGGCGTCCCTCCGTTCCGGAGCGTCCCGTCCTGAACATGATGAGCGGTGCGGCCGCCTCGGGCAAGGTGCCATCCGGCGCCTGGGGGGTGCCGCTCAGCCGGCCGGCGCCGGGACAGCGGACCCGGCTGAACGGACGTCACGTGCCCCTGGCAACGTGGAGGCACGCGGGCGCGGCACGATGGACGCCAGCGGGCGCGGCACGGCCGACCGGTGCCAGCGGCTGGGCGGACGCCATGCGCCAGTCGCGCGTCGCACGCAGGCGCCCGTCAGACGAACGTCGCCCCTCAGCCGCGAAGCGGACGCCCCTGCCCGTGGCCGCGCGGGCGTCGCGACTCAGCCGGACGCCGGACCGCATGCGCCCGTCAGACGGACGCCGGACCGCATGCGCCCGTCAGACGAACGTCGCCCCTCAGCCGCGAAGCGGACGCGCGTGCCCGTGGCCGCGCGGGCGTCGCGACTCAGCCGCCAGTCGGACGCACCCGCCCACGGCCCCACCCCGGCCAGCCCATCACGCGTGGGCGACCGCCCGCCGGTCGCCTCCCGCCACGTGCGGCGACACGTGCACGCGGTGTGGCACCCTTACTCGGCGATCGGCACCAGAAGAATCGGCGCCTGCGTGCGGCGCAGCAGCCGCGCTGCGGTGGACGGACTCCAGATCGCCTGCAGCCCGGCGCGGCCGTGGGTCGCGATGGCGATGAGCCCGTCGGCGTGCTCGCCGGTGTCCGTGGCCAACTCCGTCACCGCGTTGCCGCGTCGGATCTCCGTGTGCGCGGGGACGTCCAAGGCCCCGGCGACACGCTCCAGGTAGGCGCTCGCCTGCCGCTCCTGGACATCGGCGAGCATGCGCGAGGCGCGCGGCGAGAAGCTGGACTGAGCGCTGGTGTCGAGCGTCGGTACCACGAACACGAGCCGCAGCTGGGCGGCGAGGTTCCGGGCGAGGGCAGCCGCATGTGGCACAGCGGCCTCAGCCGCCGCGGTGCCGTCCAGGGGCACCATGATGGTGGCAGGCTGAAAGTCAGCCGGCTCGCCGTGCCCGCCCGCCCTGACCAGCAGTACGGGGTAGGTGCTGTGCTGCACGACCTGCTGGGCGATCGAGCCCCACAGGGCATCGCGGATGCCTCCGGCGCCATGGGTGCAAACCACCGTAAGGTCGATGGCATGCGCGTCGGCGTGGACGGCGATGCTGGCCGCCACGTCACCAACCGGGTCGGCGTGCGCGTGGCACTCGACGGCCAAGCCGTCCGCGGTCAGGCGCTGCGCGACCTGCGCCAGATACGCCTCAGCCTCGGCGGTCCCCGTGAGATGTCGCTCGCCGTGGATCTGAGGCGTGGCATTCCGCTCCAGCACGTGCAGCAGGACGAGCGTGGCCCTGGTGGCGGCGCCCAGGCGGCAACCGGCCGGCAGGGCCGCTTCGGCCAACCGCGAGCCGTCCAGTGGGATGAGGATGCGCTCCATCGCCATCACAGAGTTGGCAGCGGGCCGCCGAGGGTCTGGTAGAGGAGGACCAGGTTCAGAGAGAGGATGATGGCGGCGCACGCCGTCAGGGCAAACGTCGTCAGGCGGCCGTTGACGAGCCTGCCCATGATCGCCGGGTTCTTGCTGAACATCACCAGTGTGATGACGGGGATTGGCAGGGTGAAGCTGAGAACGACCTGGCTGAGCACCAGGGTCATCGTCGGGTTGAGACCGAGCAGGATCACGACCACGGCGGGGATCATCGTCAGAAGCCGGCGCAGCCAGACCGGAATGCCGAAGCCCACGAAGCCCTGCATGACGACCTGGCCGGCCATGGTCCCGACGGATGAGCTGGACACGCCGGAGAAGAAGAGGGAGATCGCGAACACCAGGGCCGCCAGGCCGCCGAGCAGCGGCGTCAGGGTCCGGTAGGCCGTCGTGATGCTCGCGACGCCGGTGTGCCCCGTGAAGTGGAACACCTTGGCGGCCATGAACAACATGGCCATGTTCACGAGCCCGGCGATGCTCATGGCGATGACGGTGTCGATCTTCTCGAACTGGAAGATGCGCCGTTTCTCCGCGTCGCTCGGCATGACCACGCGGCTCTGCGTGAGGCCGGAGTGCAAATAGATCACGTGGGGCATGACGGTGGCCCCGACGATGCCAACGGCCAGCAGGAGCGCCCCGTTGCCGGGCAGGCTCGGCACGAAGCTGTGGAGGAGGACCTGCCCCCAGGCGGGCCTGGACAGGATCGTCTCGACAAGGTAGCTGGCCGCGACGACGCCGACCATGGCGCCGATGAAGATCTCCAGGCCGCGAAAGCCCTCGCCCTGAATGGCGAGGATCACGAAGACGGCAACCCCGGTGATCAGCGCCGCCACGAGCATCGGGACGTGGAACAGCAGGTTCATGCCGATGGCGGCGCCGAGAAACTCGGCCAGGTCGGTCGCCATGGCCGCCCCTTCCTGCGTGATCCAGAGGATGTAGCAGGTTGAAGGGCGGAAGTGCGCCCGGCAAAGCTCAGCCAGATTCCGGCCTGTGGCGATGCCGAGCTTGGCCGTGGTGGCCTGGATCAGCATGGCCATCAGATTGGCCAGCAGGATCACCCAGAGCAGGTCGTAGCCGAAGGCAGCGCCGCCCTGCACGTTGGTGGCGAAGTTGCCGGGGTCGATGTAGGCGACACACGCGATAAAGGCCGGACCGAGGAACGGCAGCAGGGCGGCAAGCCCGCGCCGCTTGCCGGAAATGGCATCGCGGGCGGCCTGCTGAAGCTTAGGGTGCGGCAGGTGCTCGACGTCGCCGAGCCCGCCGCGGTCGACCATCCCGACCTCCCCCTGGCCCATCCGGTCTACTCCGCGACCTCGCGGCTCACCCGGACGGCCTTGGCGGTCGCGGGGGCCAGCGCCGTCGCGCCCGCATCCACCACCTCGACGACGACGGTCCCGTCGATCGGATTCACCTGGCTGACGCGCAGCACGGCACCCGGCACCAGGCCGCGCTGCTGCAGAAAGTCCAGCAGGGCCGGATCGAACTCGTCGACCTCGCGCACGCACGCGCGATCGCCCGCGGCCAGCCCGCCGATGGTCAGTCGCGGCTCGGCCGCGACGCGGCCCTCCTTGTCCGGGATGGGATGGCCGTGGGGGCACGTCGCCGGATCGCCCAGGAGCCGCTCGATCGCGTCGACGACGACTTCGGGCAGGGCATGTTCCATCTGATGGGCCAGGGCGTCGACCTGCTCCCAGCCAAACTGGAGCACGTCCGTCAGAAAGCGCTCCAGCACGCGATGGCGGCGGACCACGCCGAGTGCGGCCCGCTCACCGTCGGCCGTGAGCAACGCGCCGCCGTATTCGCGGTAGTTGACGAGGCCCTCGCGTGAGAGGTGCTTCAGCATACCGCTGACCGAAGCGGGCGTGACGCCGAGGCGCTGGGCGATGTCGCCCGTGCGCACCGGACCCTCGTCGGCCAGGCGGTAGAGATCGGAGAGGTAGTCCTCCTCGGAGCGCGAGAGGGCGCCGCTGTCGGTGGCGATGGCAGGTCAGTCCCCTTCCCGGCGGCAGTCTATGCCGGCGGCAACGTAAATGTTAGGGTCGGCTAAATTGATCCAACGGCATCATAACACCCACCCCTGTCTTCGTAAAAGGGCACCGTGAGCGTTGACACGATGTGGACTGTGGCGACAGCGGCTTCCGCCGCCGGCCGCGGGGCTCCACGCCGCTCACGCCGGGACCAGCGCGCCTGGGGCCCGATGGTGTCCCATCGCCGAGGTACACGGCTGCCAAGGGGCGGTGGGAGGCGGAGGTGCGCGAGGGCCGGGGGCGCCGGCTGCGTGGCTGGTGGGTCCCGTGAGCGTCCTGTTACGAATTGACCTTGGGGAACTGGCTGCCGAGGAGGACCACGATCTGGGCGCGCGAGTTGGGAACCGCCTGCGCCACGAGTTGCGTGTCGAGCATTTCGGCCAGCATGTCGGCCTCCACGGGCGGGCTGCCGCGTCCCCCGGTCGCCGCCGTGTTCCAGATGACCTCGTTGCGTGTGAGGTCCGTCTGCGGCGCCTGGTCCGCGGGAAGCGTGCGCACGCCCATTCCGTCCAGCACGCCCGTGAAGTATGTGGCCAGCGGCTGGCTCGTGGGAGCCCCGTTTTCCACCTGCACCGTCGCCGCACCCATGTCGGTCAGCTCAGGCGCGAAGGCGTCCGCGATGACCCTGTGGGCAGCGGCCGCATGCAGGAGGAGGACCTCGGCGCCGCCACCCGTGGTGTAGTTGCTGACCGCGCCGTTGCTGTAATCGAGTACGGCGTGCGTGATGTGGCCCGTTGCCACGTGCAGCGCCTGCAGGGCAAGCGCCGGCAGGTCGGCGAGCGGCAGGTTCGTCTTCACGAGACTCTCCATGTCGCCGATGATCTTCGGCAGGTGCAGCAGGTTGCCCGGCTGCAGCAGGGCGTTCTTGAGCGCGAACAGGACCAGCTGCTGGTCGGCCTCGCGGCTGATGTCCGAAAGCGGCAGGCTGTGCCGCTCCCGGGCGAAGTCCAGCGCCTGCTGGCCGTTGAGGTGGTGCTCGCCCGCGCTGAGCCGGAACGTCGTGCACCGGTTCTCCTGTGGGTTGGGAAAACAGGTGTCGTTGATGTTATAGGGGTTATTGACGTTGACGCCGCCGACGTCGTTCACCAGCTTGACCAGCGCCGCATAGTCGACGACGGCGTAATACTCGATCGGGACGCCGATGTATTTCTCCACTGTCAGCTCGGCCGTCGGATAGCCGCCGAATTCATAGGC
>JAJYVM010000310.1 GCA_021792015.1 Bacillota bacterium
CGGGAGTACCCGCGCTTACCGTTTTCCCCGCGTGCGCGCGGGAGTACCCGCGCTTACCGTTTTCCCCGCGTGCGCGCGGGAGTACCCGCGCTTACCATGCGAGCGGTCAGCGCATGAAGCCCTGGTAGTGGCGCATCAGCATGTGCGCCTGGATCTGCTTCATCGTCTCCAGCGCCACACCCACGACGATCAGCAGCGAGGTGCCGCCGAAGTAGATGTTGGGGATGTTGGTGGCGCCGGCGAACACCACGGGCAGCACCACCACCGCCGCCAGGAAGATGGAGCCGACCACCGTGAGTCGGATCAGCACTCGTTCCAGAAACTGCGCCGTGGGCCGCCCCGGCCGGTACCCCGGGATGAATCCGCCGTACTTGCGGATGTTGTCCGCCACGTCGTTCGGGTTGAACGTGATCGCCGTGTAGAAGAAGGTGAAGGCGATGACCAAGCCGGCGAAGATCAGCTCGTACCAGACGCTGCTGACCTGCAGAAAGCCCGTGATCGTCTGCAGGAAGCCGGCGTGCACGAAGTTGGCCAGGGTCAGGGGCACGGCCATCAGCGATGCGGCGAAGATGACCGGGATGACGCCGGCCTGGTTGACCTTGATGGGGATGTGCGTGCTCTGGCCTCCGTACATGCGTCGGCCGACCACGCGCTTGGCGTACTGGACCGGGACCCGCCGCGCGCCCTCGGTGACGAACACGATGGCCGCGATGACCGCGAGGCCGAGGATGACCATCACCGCGAGGTTGAAGACCGAAATCGTACCCGCGTTCAGGTAGGAGTATAGTTCCTGCACCCCGGCCGGCAGGCGCGAGACGATGCCGGCGAAGATCAGCAGGGAGATGCCGTTGCCAATGCCGTACTCGGTGACGGCCTCGCCGACCCACATCAGCAGGACCGAGCCGGCCGTCAGCACCAGGATGACCTCGACCAGCGTCAGGATGCCCGGGTGGAGGAAACCGCCGTTGTCCTGCACGTAGAAGGCCAGTCCGGTGCCCTGGATCAGGGACAGCAGGACGGTTCCGTACCGGGTCCATTGCGTGATCTTCTTCTGGCCCTCCATGCCCTCCTTGGACCACTGCTCGACCTGCGGGATCACCAGCGTCAGCAGCTGCATGATGATCGACGCGTTGATGTAGGGCATGATGCCCATCGCGAAGACCGCGAAGAGCTGCAGGGCCCCGCCGGCGAAGATGTTCAGCAGGCCGAAGAACCCGCCGCCGTTGGCGAAGAGTTGGCTGAGCGCATTGGGATTGACGCCCGGCACGGGCACGTGCGCGCCGATGCGAAAGACCAGGAACATCCCAAGGGTGTACAGGATGCGCCGGCGCAGGTCGTCGGTCTTGAACGCCCGCCCGAACGACTGGCCGATGGTCACGGCGCGCCCACCTGATCCCCGCCGCCTGACGCGGCGCCCAGCACGGTCACCCTGCCGCCGGCCGCCTCGATCTTCCGCCGCGCCTCGGCGCTGAAGGCGTGGGCGCTGACCGTCAGGGCCGCGCCCGCGGGGAGACTGCCCTTGCCGAGGATCTTGACGGCGTCCGGGGTGCGGCGGATCAGGCGGTGCTCGGCCAGCACCTCGGGGGTGACCTCGGCCCCGGCGGGCAGCCGGCTGAGGTCGCCCACGTTGACGATCTCGTACGTGACGCGGAACGGCTCGTTCTTGAAGCGGAAGAGCTGTGGCAGGCGGCGCTGCAGCGGCAGCTGCCCGCCTTCGAAGCCGGCGCCCTTCACGCCACCGGACCGCGCCTTCTGGCCCTTGCTGCCCTTGCCCGACGTCTTGCCGTGGCCGGAGCCGATGCCGCGCCCGACCCGCTTCTTGCCCTTGCGCGGGGTGCCCGGGCGCAGGCTGGAAAGATCCATCGCCACTTCAACCGCCCTCCCCGGGAGTGGAGCTAGCCGCGGAGCTCCTCGAGCGTCTTGCCGCGCAGCCGCGCGACATCCTCCGGCCGCTTCAACTGGCGCAGCGCCGCCATCGTCGCGTGCACGACGTTGTTGGGGTTGCTGCTGCCGATGGACTTGGTCAGCACGTCCCGCACGCCGGCCAGCTCGAGCACGGCCCGCACGCCGCCGCCGGCGATGATCCCCGTCCCGCGCGAGGCCGGCTTGATGAGCACGCGCCCGGCCCCGAAGTGGCCAAGGCTGGTGTGCGGCACGGTCGTCCCCGCGCGCGGAACCGCGAGCATGTCCTTCTTGGCGTTGGCGATCCCCTTGCGGATGGCTTCGGGGATCTCCGTCGCCTTGCCGAGGCCGGCCCCGACCCGCCCGTCGCCGTCGCCCACCACGACAAGGGCGCTGAAGCTGAAGCGCCGGCCGCCCTTGACGACCTTGGCCACGCGGTTGATGGAGACGACGCGCTCGGAAACCTCGTTCTGATCGCCCGGCCTAGGGATGGTGGCTCCCTCCCCCGAAGTCGCGGGCGCGCGCAGCAGCCGTGCGCCCGCTGATGAGAATGCTCAGAACTGGAGCCCGGCCGCACGGGCGGCGTCGGCGACGGCGGCCACGCGGCCATGATACTGGTAGCCGCCGCGGTCGAACACGACCTGCTGCACGCCCTTCGCAAGGGCCCGCTTGCCGATCAGTTCGCCGACCATCTTGGCCGCCGCAACCGTCGCGGGCGAGCCTCCAAGGCTCCCCCGCACCTCCGGATCCAGGGTGGATGCCGCGCACAGCGTCCGCTGCTGGCTGTCGTCGATCAGCTGCGCGTACATGTGACGCGACGAGCGGAACACACAGAGCCGCGGCCGCGAGCTGGTCCCCTCGATGCGCCGGCGGCTGCGCGCATGGCGCCGCAGCCGGAGCGCCCGCCGATTGATCATGAAAGCCCGCCCCCTACTTGCCGGTCTTGCCGACCTTGCGGCGGACGCGCTCGCCGGAGTAGCGGATGCCCTTGCCCAGGTAGGGCTCCGGCGGCCGCACGTCCCGGATGATCGCGGCCAGCTGGCCGACCGCCTGCTTGTCGATGCCGCGCACCACGACGCTGGCCGGGTTCGGCACATCGATCTCCACCCCGGCCGGTGGCTCGATCTCCACGGGGTGCGAGTAGCCGACCGTCAGAACCAGCTTGCGGCCGGACTTCGCCGCGCGGTAGCCGGTGCCGACCAACTCGAGGGGCTTGGCGAAGCCGCCGGTCACGCCCTGGACCATGTTGGCCAGCAGGCTGCGCGACAGCCCGTGCAGCGCCCGGTGCCTGCGTTCGTCGTCGGCGCGCAGCACGTGCAGGCGCCCGTCCTTCACCTCGGCGGTGATGCCGGACGGCAGCGCGTGCCGCAGCTCTCCCTTGGGCCCCTTCACGGCAACGGTCCCGGCGTCCGTGCTGACCTGCACGCCCGCCGGCACAGGGATCGGCTTGCGCCCCACCCTGGACACTCTCATCCGCCCCCTACCAGACCCAGCAGAGCACCTCGCCGCCCACGCCTTCGCTCCTGGCCCGCCGGTCCGTCATAATCCCGCGGCTGGTGGACAGGATCGCGATGCCCAGCCCGCCCAGCACCTTCGGCACCTGGTCCTTGCCAACGTACACGCGCAGCCCGGGCCGCGAGATGCGGCGCAGCCCGGTGATGACGCGCTCACGCTCGGGTCCGTAGCGCAGGGTCAGGCGCAGCAGGCCCTGCTTGCCGTCCTCGACCCACTGGTAGCTGTCGATGAAGCCCTCGTCCTTGAGGATGGCGGCCAGCGCCCGCTTCATGCGCGAACCTGGCACGTCCACCTGATGGCGGCGCACGATGTTCGCGTTGCGGATCCGGGTGAGCATGTCAGCGATCGGATCGGTCATGCCCCTATAAACCTCCTCTGCGCCGCCGGACTACCAGCTGGCCTTGGTGACGCCCGGGATGGCGCCCTGGTGGGCCAGCTCGCGGAAGCAGAGACGGCAGAGGGCGAACTTCCGCATATAGCCCCGCGGCCGCCCGCACCGCCGGCACCGGTTCCGCTGCCGGACCAGGTACTTCGGACGGCGGTTGGCCTTCTCGATCATCGCCTTGCGTGCCATCGCTACCGTTCCCCCTGCTCCGGCCTGGTCACGACGCCGCGGCCCGGAACGGCATTCCCAGAAGACGCAGCAGCTCGCGCGCCTCCTCGTCCGTGTGGGCCGTCGTCACGATCGTGATGTCCATACCGCGGATCTTCTCGACCTTGTCGTACTCGATCTCCGGAAAGACGAGCTGCTCGCGCAGCCCCAGCGAGTAGTTGCCGCGCCCGTCGAAGCTGTCCGGCGACAATCCGCGGAAGTCGCGCAGCCGGGGCAGGGCCACCCACAGCAGGCGTTCAAGGAAATCGTACATCCGCTGGCCGCGCATCGTCACGCTGGTGCCGATGGCCATGCCCTCGCGGATCTTGAACGCGGCGATCGACTTGCGCGCCCGGGTCACGACGGGCTTCTGCCCGCTGATCCGCGTCAGGTCGGCCACGGCCGCGTCCAGGAGCTTGGGGTTGCCGACGGCATCCCCCACGCCCATGTTGACGACGACCTTCTCCACCCGCGGCACCTGCAGCACGTTCTTGTACTGGAAGCGCCGCGTCATCTCGGGCACCACTTCACCCCGATACTGCTCACGCAGGCCCACGCACGCCCACCCCCTACCGGTCCAGGGTCTCGCCGCAGCGCTTGCAGCGGCGTACCCGGCGCCCGTCCTCGAGCGTGGTGATCCCTGTCCGGGCGGGCTCGTGGCACGACCGGCAGACCAGCATCACGTTGCTCGCGTCCACAGCGCTTTCCTGGTCGATGATGCCGCCCTGGAGCACCTTCTGGTTGGGACGCACGTGCTTCTTGCTCACGTTGACGCCCTCGACCACGACCCGGTTCACCTTCGGCAGCACGCGCAGCACCTTGCCACGCTTGCCGCGGTCCTTGCCCGAGATCACGACCACCGTGTCGCCCGAGCGCACATGGACCGGCCGGCGCACCGGCTCGGGCCCGTGGCGCGTCTTCAGCGGCATCAGAGCACCTCCGGCGCGAGCGAGATGATCCGCATGAACTCGTGCTCGCGCAGCTCCCGGGCCACGGGACCGAAGATGCGGGTGCCCCGCGGCTCCTTCTCGTCGCGCAGGATGACGCCGGCGTTGTCGTCGAAGCGGATGCGGCTGCCATCCA